>JAKSPV010000030.1 GCA_024404475.1 Clostridia bacterium
GTCGCGCAGACGGTGCTGATCTTCGCGAGGATACCGACGGCATCCTTGCCGATCACGGAAATAACAGCTCTCATTGTGAAAACCTCCTCATGATTTCCGAGAATACGCTATTTTAGCATACCGGACGGAAAAATGCAAGCATTCCCGCGTATTCCTGACAAAAAACTGCGGAAAAAGCGCGGAGAGTATGGAACTTTCCCGCGCTTTGTGGTATAATGGAGGGTACAGAAAACCGACAGAAAAGAGGAACATCATCATGGCTGAAAACGAAAAGAAACTTGAAACAGAGCGCGGCGGGATCTCCGTCGATGTGGAACATATTTTCCCGATCATCAAAAAGTGGCTCTATTCCGAAAAAGAGATTTTTCTCCGCGAGATCGTGTCGAACGCGTGCGACGCGGTGACAAAGCTTCGCCGCCTCGTATCACTCGGCGAGGCGCGTGATCTCACCGAGGCCGATCCGCGCATCCGTGTCATTCTCGACAAGGACGCGAAGACGATTACCGTCACCGATAACGGCATCGGCATGACGGAAGAGGAACTCCGGAAATACATCTGCCAGATCGCGCTTTCCGGCGCACTCGAATTTATCGAAAAATACGAGAGCAAGGACGGCGGCGCCGAGGACAGCGGCATCATCGGCCACTTCGGCCTCGGTTTCTACTCTGCGTTCATGGTCAGCGAACGCGTGGAGCTTCTGACGCGCTCCTATACCGGTGCGCCGATGCTGCACTGGGACTGCACCGAGGACGGCGACTACGAGATCGAAGAAGCTGACGACAGCGACGGACTCGTTGGGGACTACGGTACGGCGGTTATCATGCACGTGAGCAGCGAGGGCGAGGAATTCCTCTCTGCCTATAAACTCCGTGAGGTGCTCGACAAGTACTGCGCCTTCATGCCCGTCGAGATCTATTTCGAAGATACCGCCGAGGAAGAGAAAGACGGCGATAAGAAAGACGAGCCGAAGCCCGTCAACGACGTCCACCCGCTCTGGCAGAAGAATCCGTCTGAGTGTACCGACGAGGAATACCGCGACTTCTACCGCAAAGTCTTCCACGACTATAAAGAGCCGCTGTTCTGGATTCACCTCAGAGCCGATTATCCGCTGAACTTCAAGGGCATCCTCTACTTTCCGCGTATCGGCAATGAGTACGAATCACTCGAGGGACAGGTCAAATTGTTCTATAACCAGGTCTTCGTCGCGGAGAACATCAAAGAGGTCATTCCGGAATACCTGCTCATGCTCAAAGGCGTCCTCGACTGCCCCGAACTGCCGCTGAACGTCTCCCGCAGCTACCTGCAGAACAGCGCCTACGTCTCGAAGATCTCGACGCACATCGTCAAGAAAGTCAGCGATAAACTGACAGGCATGTTCTCGACCGACAGACCCGCATATGAAAAGATCTGGCGCGACCTCAAGACGTTCGTCGAGTATGGCTGCATGCGTGACCGCAAGTTCTACGACCGCGTCAAAGGCGCGATCCTCTGTGAGCTCTGCGACGGCAAGTTCGTTACCGTTGACGAATATCTTGAAGCCGCGAAAGAGAAGCATGAGGGCAAGATCTATTACGCGACCGATAAGACCGTGCAGTCGAAATATATCTCGCTCTTTGCCGCCGAAGGCATCGATGTCGTGCTCTTCGATAAGATCGTCGATACGCAGTTCATCACCACGGTCGAGACTGCCGATCCCGATAAGAAAGTGAAGTTCATCCGCGTGGACGCCGAGGTCGGCGATGCACTCTCTGACGGTGAGGGCGAGAAGAACGAAGAGGTTGAAAAAATCTTCCGCGAGATCGTCGGCGAGAAGACGAAAATCACCTTTGAAAAACTGAAAAATGCGGGGACTCCCGCGATCCTTAACATTTCCGAGGAAAGCCGTCGCCTCGATGACCTCATGAAGCTTTACGCCATGGGCGGCGAGGATATGCCCGGCATGGCATCCGTCGAGGAAACCCTGATTCTCAACAGCGGGAACGCCCTCATCGGCAAGATCGGCACGCTCGCCGGGACCGACCGTGAGCTGGCGGCGAAGATCGCTGGACACGTCTATAAACTCTCCCTCATCAGCCAGCGGCAGCTCACCGGCGAGGAGCTTTGCGCTTTCCTCGACGACAGCTATGCGCTGCTTGAGAAACTTTGATGCAGCTCGAAAAAGAGCACGCGGCGGAGACGCTGCATGATAATTACGCCGAACTGAACGGCCGGCGGCGGGACAACGACGCGATCCTCGCCGGTCTCTGGGAGATGGCCTCTTCGCTTCTTCCCGGAACGGTCACGGCGGACGACGTCCTCGCGCTCTACCGCACGGTCGGCGGCGCGCGTGTGTCGCCCCCCGGTTTTGCCGCGCTTTGCCTCGCCGCGGCGAAGGCAAGAACTGTCCTTTTTCCCGAACCCGAACCGGACGAGGAGCCGGAGCCGCCGTCTCACGTTTTGGTGATGCGCGGCGCCGACGCGGCAGAGGCCTCAGCGATCCTGCTTGCCGGGAGCGGCCTTTCCGCCTCTTACGGCGCTTCTGCCGCGGAGATCTGCGAGACGGTCGCCGGCGGCCGCGCGGGATTCTGCATCCTCCCGATGTATTCCTCGACCGACGGCATCCTGACGCATTTCCGTCGCCTCGCCGAAGAGGCGGAACTCCGTATCGTTTCGCTCTGTACGGTCAGCTCCGGCGCGGACGGCGCTCTGATCCGCTACGCGCTGCTGCAACGGCGCGGATTGCAGCTAGACGGCCGGAAACGGTTTCTTGAGATCATCGTTTCCGCCGGAGACGAAAAACGCCTCCTCAATCTGCCGGCCGCGCTTACGGTGCTCGGCGCTTCGCCGCAGCGCGTCTTTCTGCTCCCGCCGAGCTCGGCCGGCACGGCAAACCGCTACCAGCTCGTCCTGGACGTCTCGGCGTCGCCGCTCTCGGCGCCGCGCCTGAATTTTGCCGGTGCATTCCCCGAAGCGGAGGCGGTCGGCTACTATGACCTCAAATGACTTCAGATCGGAGACTTTGCTATGACAGAATACATCATCCGGCGCGACGCGTGGCTCTCGTCCGACGTGGTCGATGACGGAACGAAACGCGAGATCCTCGCCATGACGGAGGAAGAGACGGAAGCCGCTTTTTCCGGAAAAATGACTTTCGGCACGGCGGGCCTTCGTGCCGTCATGACACCCGGTGACGCCCGTATGAACGTCTACACCGTCGCCCGCGCGACCGCAGGCCTTGCCCGCGTGATCGCCGCCGAGGGCGATGCGGCAAAAGCCGCCGGCGTCGTTATCGCACACGACAGCCGGAATAACAGCGAGTTGTTCGCGCGCCGCGCCGCGGAGGTCCTTTCCGCGCTCGGCATCCGCGTGTACCTTTTCGCTGAACTCCGCCCGACGCCCGTCCTTTCGTTCGCCGTCCGGCAGCTCGGCTGCACCGCGGGCATCAATATCACGGCATCGCACAACGCCAAAGAGTACAACGGCTATAAGGTCTACTGGCGCGACGGCGCGCAGATCGGCCCGAAGGAGGCATCCGCGATCTCGGATACGATCGACTCGCTCTCGCTCTTCGATACTGCTTTCGCCCCGGATAAAACGGACGAATCGCTGATCTCGCCTGTCCCCGCCTCCGTTGACGAGGCCTACCGCGAGGCCGTCCTCGCCCAGCGCATCGACAAAACGCTGATCCCGCGGGCGGCGGACCGTCTCACCGTCGTCTATACGCCGCTCTACGGCACCGGCTCGACCATGGTGCCCGAGGTGCTCCGCCGCGCCGGACTCAAACGTCTTCTGACGGTGGACGAACAGATGACGCCGGACGGCAATTTCCCGACAACGCCGTACCCGAACCCCGAAAACGCCGACGTCTTTACCCTCGGTGTCAAAATGGCAGAGGCGTACCATTCCGATCTTTTGATCGCGACCGACCCGGACGCTGACCGCTGCGGCACGATGGTGCGCGACAGCGCCGGCAATTTCCGCACGCTGACCGGCAATCAGATGGGCGCCCTTCTTCTCGAATATATCATCGAGTCCTACCGTGCGACGGGAACGATGCCGGAGGCACCGTACGCCGTCAAGAGTTTCGTGACGACCGAGCTCGCCGCGCGTATCTGCCGCGCGAACGGGATCGAAATGATCAACGTTCTGACCGGCTTCAAGTATATCGGCGAGGCGATCGGCGCGCACGAAAGAGCAGGGCACGGCTCGTTCCTCTTCGGTTTTGAGGAAAGCTACGGCTACCTCAAAGGCACCTATGCCCGCGACAAGGATGCCGTCGTCGCGACGATGCTCATCTGCGAGATGGCCGCCTATTACGCGCTCTCGGGCATGTCGCTCTTTGACGCGCTCGAAGCGCTTTACAGAAAGTACGGTTTCTACGCCGAAACGGCGTTTTCCGTCGCGATCAAAGGTCTCGGTGCCGCCGAGCGCATGGCGGCGATCATGGATCGCCTCCGTGAGAGTGCTCCCGACGAGATCGGCGGCGAGCCCGTCGTCCGCGTGCTTGATTACCGCGCGAAAACCGCGGTCGACCGCACGATCGGCAGCGTCTCCGATACGGGACTTCCTGCGGCCGACGCGCTCCGCTTCGTCACATCGTCCGACGTGCAGATCATCGTCCGTCCCTCCGGCACGGAGCCGAAGGTTAAGATCTATCTTATGGCCGGAGGCGAAAGCGAAACGGCTGTCCGCGAAACGCTCGCCCGGTGCCGCCGCGATATGGAAGCGCTTCTCGGCGCGTGAAACAGATAACAAGAAAAAGAGCCGCCCGTCGGGCGGCTCTTTTCTGCTTTTTCAGCGATTCGAGTTGTTCTGGGACTGCTTGTTTTCGGACTGGTTCTCGGCCTGTTTTTTGTTCTGTGCCTTGTTTCTGCACTGGTTTTCGGACTGGTTTCTGCTCTGGTTCTTGTTCTGGTTCTGGTTCTGTTCCATGGTTTGTCTCCTCGTCGGGTGAGTAAAAGGTATGCGATGGCCGTCAGAGCCGTCCCGTGAGGCGCATGAGCCGCAGAAGCGCCTTTGCCTCCTCGCGGCGCGAAAGCACTTCATCCGCTCCGAAGCGTCCCTCCGCATCCGGCATTAGGATGCCCCATTCCCGCATGACGTATACGGCATTTTTTGCCCAGAGAGGAAGTTCTCCGTCATCGGCGAACGTCGGCACGGCCGTGTCCGCTTCCTGCCCGATCACACGGGTGAGGATCGCCGCCGCTTCGGCGCGCGTGATCGCGTCATCCGGACGGAAAAGAAGCTGCCCGCCGTCCTTCGAGCCGGTCACAAGCGAGAGCCGATAGGCAGCGGCAACGTAGGGCTTTGCCGCGGCGCTGATCGCACCGTCGTCGGCAAAAACGGTCTTTTCACATGGTGCCGCCGTGCCCGTCCCGAACAGACGGAGCACGTCCACGAGAAAATCCTCCCGCGAGACCGGCCCCTTGGGATCGAAAAGAACGCTGCCGCCGACAACGCGGCAGTCCATGATCCCTTTGGCGATCATGACGCGCGCCGCATTCATCCCGTCCCCGTCCGGAACGTCGGCGGGTGTGACGTCCGTCAGCGGCGTGACCGCGGAAACGGCTGCCGTCCTCACGGTGGAATAGTGGCCGAAGCCGTCACGGACACGGTAGGTGAAAAGGTCGTTGCCGACGTACCCCGCCTCCGGCGTGTAGACGTATTCGCCACGCGCCGTGTCCGTCAGCCGTACGGTACCGTGTGCCGGATAAGAAACGATCTCGTAGCGGATATCGTCGCCGTCCGGGTCGCTGAACGGCGCGAGCACGCCGGACTCCGACACGCCCGCCTGCGTCCAGACGCTGACTTCTTTTCCGACGGCGGCGGGTGCGCTGTTGACGCTTTCCGTGAAGCGCAGCGTGCAGACGGTCTCGTACTGTCCGTCCGCCGTAAACGTGAACGAAACCGCCGACAAGGAGTCGTCGGTCGGCTCGAACGAGAGCTGCGGCGCCTCCGCAAGCGGGATCACCTGCCCGGGCTGCACATCGCTCCTGCCGAGGAGCAGTACGCCCTCGCTCCGCGCGGGAACGGTCAGCACCGTGATCCTGTCAACCGTCTCCCCGAGTACGTTCCGGAAATCCTCCGCGGAAAAGACGTGTGCGGTGTACCGCACCGCCGTGAGTACCATGTCGTTTCTCGCGGCAAGAACGGCAAGCCCCGGCGAGAGCTGCCCCTCACCCGCGAGAATAGGCACGGCAAGGAGCACGAGCAGGGCGATCGTTATGGGTAAAAGATGCTTTTTCATGTTGGCCTCCGAGAATAAAATGGGACGCTGACAGTATTTTCCGCCATGCGAAAAATATGCGCGTCCGGCTTGCAATATTTTTCCGAAGTGCTATAATGAAAAGTGAAAAGTAACCATGGAAAGGAACATCGTTATGGCTGAAGTATCATTCCTCTACGGCAGCGGCTGCATCAAAACGGAGATCGCCGACGAACGCCTTCTGGCGGTGCTCGAACCGAAAGCGGCAGCGCCGTCCGATAAAACGGAAGCAGAACTCGTCGCCGGCGCGATGCGCGCGCCGCGCGGCTCGAAGCCGCTCTCTGAACTCGCAAACGGAAAAAAGAAAATCGTCCTGATCGCCTCCGATCATACGCGCCCCGTGCCGAGCCGGCTGATCGTCCCGTCGATGCTCCGCGAGATCCGAAAGGGTAATCCCGACGCAGATGTCACCATTCTGATCGCTACCGGCTGCCACCGCGGCACGACCGAGGCGGAGCTCCGCGCGAAATTCGGTGACGCGATCGTCGAGAGCGAAAAGATCGTCGTCCACGACTGCGAGGATGAAGATAACCTCGTCGAAATCGGCACCTTGCCGTCCGGCGCCGCGCTCCGGATCAACCGCATCGCTGCGGAGGCAGACCTCCTCGTCGCGGAGGGCTTCGTCGAGCCGCACTTCTTCGCCGGCTTCTCCGGCGGCAGAAAGAGCGTTTTGCCCGGCATCTGCGCCCGCCGCACCGTCATGGCGAACCATTGCTCGAAATTCATCGACAGCCCCTTTGCCCGGACGGGCATCCTCGACGGCAACCCGATCCACCGCGATATGCTTGCCGCGGCAAGAATGGCGAAACTCGCCTTCGTCTGCAACGTCGTTCTCGACGCCGATAAGAAAGTCATTTTCGCCGCTGCCGGTGATCCCGACGACGCGCAGCGAGCCGGCGCCGATTTTCTGCTCGGCCGCTCGATGGTGAAGCCCGCCATGGCGGACATTGTCATCTCGACGAACGGCGGCTACCCGCTCGATCAGAATATCTACCAGGCCGTGAAGGGCATGACCGCCGCGGAGGCGACCGTCCGCGAGGGCGGCGTCATCATCATGTGCGCGAAGTCCGGCGACGGGCACGGCGGCGAGCGCTTCTGGAAGACGTTCCGCGACGAAAAAGACGTCGGGAAACTGCTCGCAGCGTTCCGCGCGACAGCGCCGGAGGACACGATCCCCGATCAGTGGCAGTCGCAGATCTTTGCCCGCGTCCTCTCGCGTGCAACGGTGATCTATCTCTCCGAAGCGCCGGACGAGCTTGTCCGCGATCTCCACATGATCCCCGTCCACTCGCTCGAAGAAGCGATTGCCGAGGCAGACCGCATCCTTGGCTGCAAGGGCACGATCACCGCGATCCCCGACGGCGTCGGCGTGATCGTCCGGGAATAAAGATGAGCGTATCTCTTGAACCGCTCACGCGTGACGACGCTGACCGCGAGGTTCTCGAGCGTATCCACCGTGAACCGTCCGTCTGTGCGTTTCTTTCCGTCGCGGAGAACTATTTTGCCTACGTCACGGAGACGCCCGGCGTCCGCTATGAGAAGATCATGCTCGGCGGCGTGCCGATCGGCGGCATCCACAGCGAAACGGACGGCGACAAGGTGTATTTCAGCATCTGCGTCACGACGGCGGAGCAGCGTAAAGGGTATGCCACGACGGCGATGCGGCAGTTTCTCACATCGCTCCCCGAAAGTGTCCGCACGGTGGAGGGCTTCGTCGAGCCGGAGAACGCCGCGTCACGGCATCTTCTGCAAAAATGCGGTTTTGCCGAGTCCGAGCCCGAGGACGGGCTGATCCCGTATCGCCTCTGCCGCGGGGCATCACACGAATAAGCATACAGAAAAAGCCCGCCGGGTACCCGGCGGGCTTCTTTTCAGATATGATCTTTGTAATACACCATTTCCGTTTCGATCTTTTCGGGGGCGTCCTCGCGGAGCGTAAAGAGCCGCCCGCCGCGCCGCTCGTCGATCCCGTAGGCGGCATAACCCGCGGAACTGACGTTGCAGAGTTTGATCCCGCAGTACGTTCCCATGACGTCGTTCTCGTGTGTGTGCCCCGACGCGATGCAGCATACGTCGCCGCGTTGGAGCGCCGTAAAGAAAATGCCGCTGTTGAACGCGCTGAGGTTGTACCGCTCGCCGGAGGCGCCGACCGCACCCGTCCCCGCGGGGCTCGTTTGCAGATTCGTGATCTCCCACGGCGCAACGTGCATCGCCATGAGCGCGGGCACCTTGTGCCCGGCATACGCTTCGAGCTCGCACGATGAGTTCCAGTACCATGCCATCTGGTCGAAGCGGATGCCGTCCCATGGCCCGATGACAGCGGGATGCCCCTCGGGACGCGCTTCGTCTGTGATCCCTTCGCGCAGCGATTCGATCCTGTTCCCGGTGTCGAGCCCCCAGACGGCAAAGCGCACGTCGCCGCTGCCGCTCGCCAGGATCGGGAGCATATAGTTCGTCTCCCCGTGGATGCCTGCGGTGTGCTTGCTGACACACGTCGGGATCTCCTCGTAGATCGCCGTCGCCTCGTGGGCAGGGAAGCCGATATCGTAGTCGTGGTTGCCGAACACATGGCAGAACGGCACGCCGCCGAACGCATCGACGAGCACGTCGAGATATGCGCGGAGTTCATCCGGTGTTTTCATTTTCGGCCCGCACGGGATGTCCCCTCCGAGGAGGATGAGATCGGGCGCGGTCGCCCGTACGATCGCCCGCGTACCGCGGAGCGTCCGCTCGTCAAAGTCGATCGTTTCCTGGTAGTCGGAGAGCATCAGAATTTTGAAACTCCCGTCCGCGCGGAAGCGGAGCGGCCGTTTCGTTCTGAGATTCTCGGCAAGGCGCTGTGTCACGTGCATCACATCCGGTTTGTTTTTTTCTATTATACCACACCTTGCCGCAAAAGGGAAGAGCGGCTTTCGATTTTTACCGGAAAAGACGTTCAGAGACGCTTTCTGCGAGTTCCGCGCGCATCTCGCGCATCCCGTCGAAGTCCATGCATCCTCCGTAAAGCTCTTCAAGTTCGAAATGTACCTTCCCCGCGGCACGGAAACTGTCTTCCGCCGCGCGGAAAAGTTCCTCCCGCCGCTTGGTGAGCCGGCGGCGCTCCTGCCTCGTCCCGCGCCAGACGGCCGGATCGAGGAAACGCTCCATGTTTACCGCCTGCCCGTTTTCCGTCCGTTCGTCGGTCACGGCGAACGAAACGTCTGCGTCGGGCAGACGCACGCCCAGAATGAGATCGTGCCGGAGCGGCGAGAGCGCCGCCTCCGTGCGTAAACCGAGCCGAACGGCGGCGCGGCGGAGCGCCGCGAGATAAAATCGCGACGTGTCACCCTCCTCCAAGACGGCAATGCTCCGCTTCGTTGTCTTTGCAAGCGTCGGCAGGGAAACGGCACCGCGCATCGTCACACCGTGAACGAGAAGGAAATTCTCGCTGCCTCCGTGCGGACGGAAGCCGGCGAGCAGCCGGGATACAGCTGCCTCCATTTTGTCCTCCCGCACCGCGCCGCGGCACGTTTCTTCGAGCGTTCTGTCGATGAGATCGGCGGCGCCGAGCATCCGCCACCCGTCGGTAAAGTACGCGGCTTTTTCCGCCGCCAGAGACAGCGCTTCCCGGCGTCGGGATTCCAACTTTCCGCTGTCCCAGAAAGCGCCGAGGTTGACGTATTCGCCGAGGACGCCGGGGTACAGCGGCTCCTGTGCATGCGGCGGCGTCCCGTCAAGAACGCCGATCCGATGTTCACCGTGCTCGATGACGATCCCGTCAAACGAGCCGGGATCAGAGCCGCACGCATAGAAAACGACACGCGCGCCGCCCGCGGCGGCGCGCTGCCCGACTTCGGCGATCAGCGTCGATTTCCCTGTCCCGGGTCCGCCTTTCAGTATGTACAGCTTTTCGAAATCGGTCTCCCGGAATATACCGCCGGGCAGCGGCTTGTATCCCGACGGGCTGTTGCCGCCGGCAAAATAGGTTTCCGCCGCAGCCGTTTCTGCCGGCGCGAACAAGCGATGATAAGAAGTCATAAAAAGAGCGCCCTCCGTCTTCTGCATTCTTTTGTCATTGTATGCAGACGGGAGCGCTTTTGTTTTTATTTTGTAAGATCGGCGTACGAGGCACCGACGAGGTTCCGGAGTGCCTCCGGCGGGAGCGCCATCTGGTGCCCGCGCTGTCCGGCGGAAACGAGGATCTCGTCGAACAGTTCGGCGGTTTCATCGATGAACGTCGGGTACTGCTTTTTCATTCCTACGGGTGAGCAGCCGCCGCGGATGTACCCGGTCAGCCCGAGCAGCTCTTTGACGTGGATCATCTCAACGCGTTTGTCACCAGCGGCGACGGCACATTTTTTGAGATCGAGTTCTGCGGCGACGGGAATGCAGAATACGAGGATCCCGCACTTTTCGCCTCTTGTGACGAGCGTCTTGAACACCGTATCCGGATCGACGCCCATTGCCTCGGCGGCGTGGACGCCGCTGAGATCGTCTTCGTCGTAGTCGTATTCGCGGTGCGTGTAGGCAATGCCGGCGTTCTCGACGAGCCGCATCGCGTTTGTCTTAAAGGGTTTCATCGCTGCCTCCGCTCATTGAATTGAGTTCGTCCGTGAAATCGTCGCGGGTCTCTTCCGCCGCTTCCGCGCGTTTTTTCAGTTGGAACGACGGCCGGGAGAAGAGGAGGGCGCTGATCGCGGCAGACGCCGGGATCGTCAGAAGAAGGGCGAGACTGCCGATGAGAATCTGCAAAACCTCGGAGACGATCAGTTCGCGGTTGAAGAGCTGCAGAGGCGAGGACGCGTTGTAATACAGAACGAGCAGAACGGAGCACATCGAGCCGCCGACGTAAGCGAGGATCAGCGTGTTCGTCATCGTGCCGAGAATATCACGCCCGATCGTGAAGCCGGACGCAAGAAGCGACGAGAACGTCGGCTGTTCCGTCTTGAGTGCCAGCTCGTGGAGCGCGGCGGCGATATTGACCGCCACGTCCATGATCGCGCCGATCGCGCCGATGATGATCGCGGCGTACAGGATGCCTTTCATGTCGGGAACGAGGAACGAGAGATAGATCGAACTTTCGTCCACGTAGCCGCTCATGTGCAGGATCGCCTCCGAGATGACGATCAGAACGGCGGAAAGCGAGATGCCGCTGAGACAGCCGAGCACGGACGAGAGCGTCAGCTCCGTCCAGCCGTTGACGAGCAGGAGCGTCATGGCCGTGATGAAAACGCCGAGGATCGCCGTCCAGAGATAAATGCTCTGCCCGGTGAGAACGGCGGGAATGAAGACAAGGAAGATCGCGGCGACGGTGTAGAGCAGCGACAGCGCGCTTTTCAGCCCTTTCATGCGGCCGAAGAGCAAGAGCGCCGCGAAGAATACGACCGCCAAAACGATCAGGTAATCGGAGCGGACGTACTCAACGAAATACCACCCGTCAAGTCCGCTTTCCTCAGGCGAGGAGAGGATCACCGTGTCGTTTTTTGCCACCGCTTTCGTCTCGTAGCTGATCGATTTGTCGGCGTTCTGCCGCGCGGTGACGGTGGTGCCTTTGTCGGGGCCGCTTTTGAGAAGCGCCCTGAAAACGGTGTCCGTGTTTCCGGATGTGCCGTCGGCGGTCTCTTCTACCGAAAGGACGACGGCGCGAACGTACATACCCGACAGCGATGGGATCTCGCGGAGCAGGGGAAGCCCGAACAGCACGGTGCCCGCAACGATGAGCAGAAGCGAGATAACGGCAGTCAGCGTAAAGCAAAGCGTGTGTTTCATTCCGGCACGTCCTTTCTTTCCGATTTTTCTCCATTTTATCACAGAAAAACGATGTTTGCAAGGCAAATTCAAAAAGCGCTCCGTCCTCTCTGTTGACAAACGCTCCGACTTGGTATACAATAAGCCAATGAAAAAGATAGGAAAAGGTTGAACAGATCATGGGACGTTTCCGCTCTTTCCTCGATAAAAAGAAAATCCGTCTCTCGGCGAAGAAGTACTTCGTCGATACGCTCGGCGCAATGGCGCTCGGGCTTTTTGCCACGCTGCTCGTCGGTACGATCTTCGGTACG
>JAKSPV010000031.1 GCA_024404475.1 Clostridia bacterium
TGACCGACACCGTCCGCGAGGAGATCCGCGGCCAGCTCGCGTTCCTCAGCCACCGCGCCTCCGCCATCGTCGCTGTTGCCATACGTCCTTCGCCTGTTTCGACGCTGACGCGTCCGTCCGTCGTCCGGCAGGATATGTGCTTCGTCGGCTATTTTGCCGTCTCCGAATACCTCGCGGAGGAAACGTTCCGTTTCCTTTCCGACTGCCGGAAAGATCATCTGCGTTTCGTCCTCTTCTCCGAGGGCGCCGAGTCCGACCGCTGGTTCGCGACCGAGGCGGGTATCTTTTCGCATACTGACCTCTATCTTCCCGCTGAGTCCGATCCCGATGCTCTCCGGCATCTGGCCGAGGGGCAGTGCGCCGTCGTCATCGCCGACCATTCGCCCGAGGGCGAAGCGCGCCGCAGCGCCTCGATCGCGGCGCTCCGCGAGAGCGGCGCCGTCGTTGCTTACATAGACGAAGCGACGGCTCCCGACGGCGCGGCAAGATCTGCCGATGTCGTTTTTGCCGCCGTACCGTATACGCCGGAGGCCATGGCGCTCCCGCAGCCGCTCAGCGCGACGGCGGACGCGATCGTCTCCCGCGGCTCGAGCGCCGGCGCCGTTTCCGACTGCGTCCAGTCCACCGGACTCTGCCGCACCTCTGCTTTGAACCTCCGTCACGCCGCGATGTACCTTGTGACGTCCGGCGCCGCCAAGACCGTCATGATGATCCTCGGCGCCATATCGCCCTTGCCGCTGATCCCGCCGGTGCCGATGCTTCTCTGGGGGCTTCTGCTCGACGTCTTCGCCGTGCTCTCGATCATCTACGCGGTGCCGCCGCGGTACGTCTACCGCCTCGCGCCGTCCTCCTACGCGACGCCCGAGATCTCCGGCATGGCCTATCCGCTGGCCAGCGGTATCCTCTGGGGCCTGCTCGCCATGCTGATGCCGCTGCTCGGCGCCGCCGGCAGCAGCGCGGCTGTCACCTCCGTCTGGATCGGTATCTGCCTCGGCACGCTCGCCATGACGGCGGAAACGATGCAGGAGGAAAGCATGTTCCGCTCCCGCGGCCGTTTCAGCCGTGCGCTTGGGATCCTCGCCGTTTTGACGCTCTTCGGCTGTATCCTCGCGATCCTGTCGAGCGGCGCGGCAGCCGTCCTCGGCGGCAGCCGCCCTTCGTGGGGACAGTGTGTCCTCGCCCTCCTTGCTCCCGTCATCACGGCGGCGGCGGCGGAGATCTACAAGCACATCGCCAAAAAATAACGCTTTATGCGGGCCCCGCGGCAGCGGGGCTCTTTTTTTGCGAAAAAACGTTCCGAAAGGCAAACTTTTTCGGAAAAGGGTTGAAAAAACGGCGGGAAACAGGTATAATAATACCCGTATGATTATGCCCCCGCATACCCCGCAACGGAGGGCAGAGAAAGGACTTTGTAATATGGCAGAAGAAATTGAAGGCTGCACGCACGACTGTTCGACCTGCGGCGCAGACTGTGCCTCCCGTCAGGGCGGCATCCAGAAAGAAAAACTCCGCGACGGCAGTTCTGTCCGCCGCGTGATCGGCATCGTTTCCGGCAAGGGCGGTGTCGGCAAATCCATTGTAACGTCCATGATGGCCGTCGAGATGCAGCGGCGCGCACACCGCGCGGCGATCCTCGACGCGGACGTCACCGGCCCCTCGATCCCGAAATCCTTCGGACTGAAACCCGGCGTTGACGCGATGGGCGACATTCTGCTCCCCGCGAAGACGAAGACCGGCATCCAGGTCATGAGTGTCAACCTGCTCCTTGAGAGCGAAGACCAGCCCGTCGTCTGGCGCGGCCCCGTGCTCGCCGGCGCGGTCAAGCAGTTCTGGACGGACGTGTACTGGGACGACGTCGATTATATGTTCGTCGATATGCCTCCCGGAACGGGCGACGTGCCGCTGACGGTGTTCCAGTCGCTGCCCGTTGACGGCATCCTGATCGTCACGACACCGCAGGATCTCGTCTCCATGATCGTCAAAAAAGCGGTCAACATGGCGAACCTCATGAACGTCCCGGTCATCGGCATGATCGAGAACATGTCCTACGTTCTCTGCCCGGACTGCGGCAAAAAGATCCCCGTCTTCGGCGAAAGCCGCGCCGAGGAAGTCGCTGCGGATTACGGCGTGAAACTGCTCGCCCGCATCCCGCTCGACACCCGCCTCTCGCCGCTCTGCGACAAGGGCATCATCGAACTCATGGAAAACGATTACCTTTCCGCCGCGGCGGATGAAGTGGAAAAAATTTTCTCTTGAAAAGCGCCGAAAATCCGCGAAAAGGGTAGTATTTTGCACCGCGTTGTGCTATAATCAAAAGGACGGTCAATGCCCGTCCGTACATCACGTTTCCCGAAACCTAATACCGATATATTTGTAGGAGGCAATACACCCATGAAAAAGAAAATGACATCCGTTCCTTTCAGCGGCACGCCCGAACAGAAGGCCGCTCTGGATGCGCTCATCGCCCAGTATAAGGACGAAAAAGGCGCTCTGATGCCCGTTCTGCAGAAGGCGCAGGACATCTACGGCTATCTGCCGCCCGAAGTCCAGAAAGAGATCGCTGCCGGCCTCGGCGTTCCGGTGTCCGAAGTGTTCGGCGTCGTGACGTTTTATTCGCAGTTCCTGCTCAACCCGAAGGGTGAGTATCCGATCAGCATCTGCCTCGGCACCGCGTGCTACGTCAAGGGTTCCGGCCGCCTCATGGATAAGATGCAGGAGCTTCTAGGCATCGAGAGCGGTAGCCTGACTGCTGACAGAAAGTTCAGCCTCGACGCGACCCGCTGCATCGGCGCCTGCGGCCTTGCCCCCGTTCTGACGATCGGTGAGGACGTTTACGGCCGTCTCGAGCCCTCCATGCTCGAAGGCATCCTTGCAAAATACAAGGACTGACCGTCCCCTCGCTTACATCTCTGAAAGGCGGTACCCGACGTGAAAATCCGTGAGATCCAGATGCTTCTTGATGCCGAACTGCTCTGCGGGGAGGATAACCTCGACGGCGAGGTTTTCTCCGCCTGCTGCAGCGATATGATGAGTGACGTCCTTGCCTACGTGAAGGATCAGGGCGTTCTGCTCACCGGACTCGTCAACGCACAGACGATCCGCACGGCCAGCATGATGGATATGGTCTGCGTCGTCTTTGTCCGCGACAAAGCACCGGATGAGGAAATGATCCGCCTCGCGCGCGAGTGCGGCATCGTTCTGATGCGCTCGAAGATGCGTGCCTACGAGGCCGCCGGCCAGCTCTATCTCGCCGGCCTCCGAGGAAACGCCGGAGGCAGCCATGGCTGAGCCGCTCCATCTTCATTTCGCCGTTGACGGTCAGGATTTCTCCTCCGCCGGCCAGGCATCCGTCACGGTCAAGAAGCGCCTCAGACAACTTGGTTTTTCACCGGAAGTGATGCGCCGTGTTTCGATCGCCATGTACGAAGGCGAGATCAACATGGTCATCCACGCGCACGGCGGGGAAGCGGACGTCTACATAAGCGACACCGAGATCGTGATCGTCCTCAGCGACCGCGGCCCCGGCATCAAAGACGTCGCACTTGCCATGCAGGCGGGATATTCCACCGCCAGAGAAGAGATCCGCGCGCTCGGTTTCGGTGCCGGCATGGGTCTCCCGAATATGAAAAAGTACACCGACGAAATGCAAATCGATACGAAGATCGGCGTGGGTACGACGGTTCTGATGAAGGTACGCGTCAAACCGTGACGCACGCCGGCCGACAGATGACGAGGTACGGATATGAACCAATAACAGCATTCTGTATCCCTGGACGTGAGCAAATGTACCGGCTGCACCACCTGCCTCAAACGGTGCCCGACGGAAGCGATCCGCATCCGTGACGGGCACGCGGTCATCAGCGCCATGCGCTGTATCGACTGCGGCGAGTGCATCCGCGTCTGCCCTCACAAGGCCAAACGGGCCGTGCACGACGGGCTGGAATCGCTCCGCGATTTCCGCTATACCGTCGCACTTCCCGCGCCGTCTCTGTACGGTCAGTTTGAAAACCTCGAACGGATCGGCTACGTCATCAGCGGCCTCAAGAAGCTCGGCTTCGACGAGGTCTACGAGGTGGCGCGCGCCGCGGAACTCGTTTCCGCCTATACCCGCGCGTTCATCAGCCGCAGCGATATCGTCCGTCCCGTCATCAGCTCTGCCTGCCCCGTCATCTCGCGCATCATCAGCATGAATTATCCTTACCTCTGCGACCACGTCCTGCCGATCCTCCCTCCCGTGTAGATCTCGGCACTCGCCGCATCGTTAGAAGCGAACAAAAATCATCCGGAGTTTTCTCCCGATGAGATCGGCATCTTCTTTATCTCCCCCTGTCCCGCGAAGGTCAGTTACTTCAAGAACGGCTTCGCCGACGAGGGCCACGGCGTCGATCGCGTCCTTTCGGTGCGCGACGTCGCGTTCCCGCTTCTCGGCGCCATGATGGATCTTGACGATCCGGAGGACTACACGGCGGCCGGTATCGTCGGCGTCGGCTGGGCGTCCACCGGCGGCGAATCCGCCGCGATGTTCAACGAGAACTACCTCGCCGCGGACGGCATCGAGAACTGCATCCGCGTCCTCGAACAGATCGATAACGAAGACATACAAAACCTTGATTTCGTGGAACTGAACGCCTGCTCCGGCGGCTGCGTCGGCGGCGCGCTCACCGTTTCCAATCCTTACATCGCGCAGGCGCGCCTCAAATCGCTCCGCCGCTACCTCCCCGTCTCGCCCAACCGCCCGACGGACGGTGTGCTGCCGGACAGTATGCTGAAGAAGCGCCCGCTCGAATACACCCCGAGTGCACAGTTCTCGGACGACCGCGACGAAGCGATGCACATGCTCCGCGAGATGGAGGACATCTGCCGCCACCTGCCGGGCATCGACTGCGGCTCCTGCGGCGCCCCGACCTGCATGGCCTTCGCCGAAGACATCGTCAAGGGCGAGACCAATGCCGACGAGTGTACCGTCATCATGCGGTCGCTGTTCCACCAGACGCTCAGCGAGCACGAACAGAAGGCCGTCATGGAGAAGCTGAAGGCGACCGGCGGGATGCCGGACGAAAACGCCTGACCAACCCGAAGAGAAACGCGAGGTGATCCGCATGAACTTTTCCGCTCTCGCGGCACGCCTTTCCCTGGAGCACGCGGCGGGCCCCGTCCCGGCGTCGTTCGACGGCGTTTACGCCGGCGATCTGCTCAGCCGGGTGATGAGCCGCCTCGAAAAGGATCAGCTCTGGATCACCATCATGAATAACGTCAACGTCGTAGCCGTAGCGTCTCTTTCGGAAGCCGCGGCGGTCATCCTCGCCGAGGACGTTTCGCTTCTTCCCGAAGCGGCGGCAGCCGCGGAAGAGAAGGGGATCGCCGTCTTCCGGACGGAAATGACCGCGTACGAGATCTGCCGTGAGATCAGCCGTCTCGCGGACGGCGGTGCGATATGAGCCGCTACTTTTACGACCTGCACATCCACTCCTGCCTCTCGCCCTGCGCCGATAACGACTCGACGCCCGCTGACATCGCCGGCATGGCGGTGCTGAACGGACTCGGTATCGCGGCGCTTACCGACCATAACTCGACGAAGAACTGCCCCGCGTTCTGCGCGGCCGCCCGCCGCCTCGGGCTCATCCCGATCCCCGGCATGGAGCTGACCACCGCGGAGGATATCCACATCGTGTGCCTCTTCCCGACGCTTGACAAAGCGATGGCGTTCGGCGAGGACGTCGACCGGGCGAGGATCCGCATCCGCAACAAGCCGATCCTGTTCGGTGATCAGCGGATCGTGGACGCGGACGACAACGTCGTCGGCGAGGAGCCGGATCTTCTCATCAACGCTACGTCGCTGACGCTCCGCGCGGGCTTCGACCTTGCACGGCAGCACGGCGGCATCGCCTATCCCGCGCATATCGACCGACCGTCGAACGGCATCATCGCCACGCTCGGCGACTTCCCGACGGACGTCCCGTACACCGTCTACGAACTGAAAGACGGCGCGGCGGACGCGGCGCTGCGCGAAAAGTACCCCGCGATCCGGAATCTCTGCCGCGTGGTCTCCTCCGACGCCCACGAACTCGGCGCCATCGCGGAGGCAGAGCAGTTTTTCGATATCGACGATGAGCCGTATTCCTCGGCTCTCGTGATCGAACGGTTGTTCCGCCGCCTCGGCGGCATCGGATAAGGAGCCGTACATGGAAGACTTCTCGCTTTACGTTCTGGACATCACGATGAATTCCGTCAGGGCCGGCGCCGACGAGATCGGCGTTTCGATCGCGGAGGAGGGCGACACGCTCACCCTCACGGTCGAAGACAACGGCTGCGGCATGACCGCGGAGCAGCTCAGTCACCTCTCCGACCCCTTCTTCACCACGCGGAAAACGCGCGGCGTCGGGCTCGGCGTCCCGTTCCTCAAAATGCTTGCGGAACAGACGGGCGGCTCGCTCACCGTCGTTTCCACACCCGCGCCGGATGCCGATCACGGCACGATGCTCACCGCCACCTTCGGGCGGCATCACATCGACTTCGTCCCCCTCGGTGATCTCGTCGGGACGGTCGTCACCCTCGTGCAGGGAAGCCCTGCCGTAAACTTCACCTACACCCACCGAACGGAAAGGGGAACCGTCTCGTTTTCGAGTGCGGAGGTCCGTGCCGTCCTGGGGGAGGAAATATCGCTCGGGGAACCGGAGATCCTTCAGTGGATCGAGGGCGATCTGCGCGAGCAGTACACAGCGCTAAGTTAAAAAATTTTATACACAGGAAAGGATCCAATCGTATGAAATCTGTTGAAGAACTGATGGCGATCAAGGCAAAAATGCAGGACAAGGTCGCGATCCGCAAGAGCGAAGGCCAGACGCGCGTCGTCGTCGGCATGGCTACCTGCGGTATCGCCGCCGGTGCAAGACCGGTTCTCTCCGCCTTCGTGGAGGGCGTGAATGAAAACGGCCTTGCCGAATCCGTCTCCGTTACCCAGACCGGCTGCATCGGCATCTGCCAGTATGAGCCTGTCGTCGAGGTCTACGAGAAGGACAAAGAAAAAGTCACCTATGTCAAGATGACGCCCGAGAAGGCCAAGAAGGTCGTCGAGCAGCATCTGAAGGGTGGCGCTGTCGTCACCGAGTATACGATCGGCGCTGCTAAATTATAATAGGAGGAGAAGACAGGAATGATTCGTGCTCATGTATTGATCTGCGGCGGTACCGGTTGTACCTCTTCCGGCAGCGCAGCGCTCCGCGCGAAACTCGCAGAAGAACTCAAACTGAAAAACCTTGAAGACGAGATCAAAATCGTCCAGACCGGCTGCTTCGGCCTCTGCGCCCTCGGCCCGATCATGATCGTTTATCCGGAAGGCACGTTCTACAGCCGCGTGACTGTGGACGATATCCCGGAGATCGTGGAGGAACACCTCCTCAAAGGCCGTATCGTCGAGCGCCTTGTCTACAACGAGGCAGCGGCATCCGCATCGAAAGAGGATGAAGCGGTCGCTTCCTCCCTCTCCCAGACGCAGTTCTATAAGAAGCAGAAACGTGTCGCACTCCGTAACTGCGGCGTTATCAACCCCGAAGTCATCGACGAGTACATCGCGATGGACGGTTACTTCGCACTTGCCAAGGTGCTGAAAGAAATGACGCCTGACGACGTCATCAACACGATCCTTGCCTCCGGCCTCCGCGGACGCGGCGGCGGCGGCTTCCCGACCGGCAAGAAATGGCAGCTCGCCAAGAACCTTGTCCAGGACGGCGGCAAGAAGTACGTCGTCTGCAACGCCGACGAGGGCGACCCCGGCGCGTTCATGGACCGTTCCGTTCTTGAAGGCGACCCGCACGCCGTTCTCGAAGCTATGGCGATCGCCGGCTACGCGATCGGTGCTGACGAGGGCTGGATCTACGTCCGTGCCGAGTACCCGATCGCCGTCAAACGCCTGAACATCGCTATCGCGCAGGCCAGAGAATACGGCCTGCTCGGCCAGAACATCTTCGGCACAGGCTTCAACTTTGATATCCACATTCGTCTTGGCGCAGGCGCGTTCGTCTGCGGCGAGGAGACCGCTCTTCTGACCTCCATCGAAGGCAAGCGCGGCGAGCCGCGCGTCCGTCCTCCGTTCCCGGCAGTCAAGGGCCTCTGGGGCAGACCGACCGTCGTCAACAACGTCGAGACCTACGCGAACATCGCGCAGATCATCCTGAAGGGTCCGGAATGGTTCTCCTCCATGGGTACCGAGAAGTCCAAGGGCACGAAGGTCTTCGCGCTCGGCGGCAAGATCAAGAACACCGGCCTCGTCGAGGTCCCGATGGGCACGACGCTCCGCGAGATCATTGAGGACATCGGCGGCGGCATGCCGAACGGCAAGAAGTGCAAGGCAGCCCAGACGGGCGGCCCGTCCGGCGGCTGCATCCCGGCTTCCAAGATCGACGTCCCGATCGACTACGATAACCTCATCGCCATCGGCTCCATGATGGGCTCCGGCGGTCTGATCGTCATGGACGAGGACACCTGCATGGTCGACCTTGCCAAGTTCTTCCTCGAGTTCACCGTTGATGAATCCTGCGGTAAGTGCGCACCGTGCCGTATCGGCACCGTCCGTATGCTCGAGATCCTGAACAAGATCACCGACGGCAGAGGCGAGATGGAAGACCTCGACAAGCTCGAAGAGCTTGCGAACTACGTCAAGAGCGCATCGCTCTGCGGCCTCGGCCAGACGGCCCCGAACCCCGTTCTCTCGACGCTGCGGTATTTCCGCGACGAGTACATCGCACACATCGTGGACAAGAAGTGCCCGGCAGGCGTCTGCAAGAAGCTCCTGCAGTACCACGTTGATCCCGATAAGTGCATCGGCTGCAAGGTCTGCCTGAAGAACTGCCCGGCGAATGCGATCTCCGTCAACGCGGCCGGCGAAGTCAAGGAAGGCAAGAAACTGCCTTACGTCGTGATCGATCCGTCGAAGTGTGTGAAGTGCGGCGCCTGCATGGATAAATGTAAGTTCGGCGCCATTTCCAAAAAGTAAGAGGGGAGCCGTAACGAGAAATGAGTATGGTTAATGTAAAAGTCAATGGCATCGACGTACAGGTCCCGCAGAATGCGACCGTTCTCGATGCTGCCAAAGCTGCCGGTATCAATATCCCGACGCTCTGCTACCTGAAAGACATCAATGAGATTGGCGCCTGCCGCCTCTGCCTTGTCGAAGTCAAAGGCGCCCGCGGCCTTGTGACTGCCTGCGTGTACCCCGTCAACGAGGGTATGGAGATCTTCACGAACACCGAGCGCGTCCGCGCAGCCCGCAAGATGAACATCGAGCTCGTGCTCTCCGCTCACCGCAAGGACTGCCTCTCCTGCATCCGCTCCACGACCTGCGAACTCCAGAAACTCGCAAACGAGTACGGCGTAGACGAGAACTACTTCGGCTCCGATGAGAAGCCGATCACGATCGACGACAGCTCTGTCTCGATCATCCGCGACGCATCGAAGTGCATCCTCTGCCGCCGCTGCGTTGCCGCCTGCTCCAAACTTCAGGGCACCAACATCATCGCTCCGCAGAACCGCGGCTACGACACGACCGTTGCTCCGTACCTCGGCAAGATGCTCGGTGACACCACCTGTATCAACTGCGGTCAGTGCATCGTCGCGTGCCCCGTCGGCGCGCTCTACGAGAGAGACGACACCGCCCGCATCATGGAAGCGATCAACGATCCGACGAAGCACGTCGCGATCTGCTGCGCTCCGTCCGTCCGTGCCCAGATCGGCGAATGCTTCGGCTACGAGCCCGGTACCGACTGCGAGGGCAAGATGGTCGCCGCTCTGAAACGCCTCGGCTTTGACGGCGTCTACGACATGAACTTCACCGCTGACCTCACCATCATGGAAGAGGCAACGGAGCTCATGGGCCGCATCAAGAACGGCGGTCCGCTGCCGCTCATCACTTCCTGCAGCCCCGGCTGGATCAAGTTCTGCGAGCACTACTTCCCGGAATTCACCGATAATCTGTCCACCTGCAAGTCTCCTCAGCAGATGTTCGGCGCGATCTATAAGACCTTCTACGCGAAAGAGCTCGGCCTCGACCCGAAGAACATCGTCTTCGTGTCCGCGATCCCGTGCACCGCGAAGAAGTTCGAGGTCAACCGTCCCGGTCAGGACGTTGACGGCATGCCCGGCGTCGATATCGCCGTTACCACCCGCGAACTCGGCCGTCTCATCAACGCAAGCGGCATCAACTTCCGCGCTCTCGCAGACGAGAAGTTCGATACGCCCGTTGACGTCGGCTCCGGCGCAGGCGTCATCTTCGGCGCGACCGGCGGCGTTATGGAGGCAGCTCTCCGTACTGCGGCTGACGTCATCCTCGGCACGAGCCTCGAGAAGATCGAGTACAACGACGTCCGCGGCACCGAAGGCATCAAGTTTGCCACCTACAAGCTCGGCGATCTCACGGTCAATGTGGCAGTTGCCAGCGGCACTGGCAACGCGAAGAAGCTCCTGAATGGTATCAAGAGCGGCGAATACAAGGCAGACTTCGTCGAGATCATGGCTTGCCCCGGTGGCTGTGTCAACGGCGGCGGTCAGCCCCTGCAGCCGGCTGTCGTCCGCAACAGCACCGATCTCCGCGCCGTCCGCGCGAAAGTCCTCTACGACGCAGACGCGAAGCTCCCGCTCCGCAAGTCGCACGAGAACCCCGAAGTGCAGCGCGTCTACAAGGAATTCCTCGGCGAGCCGAACAGCGAGCTTGCCCACAAGCTCCTCCACACGCACTATATCAAGCGCGGCATGGACTGAACTGAATTCAACTGAAAAGCCGAGCCCTCGGGCTCGGCTTTTTCATATCTTCCGCCGCCGCCGCATAGAATGGCAGAGCGGAGGTGATCGACAGATGATCGGAACGAGAGAAAAACGGATACCGTGCGCCAAAAGAAAGATCGCGCAGGCGGAACACGACGCGCTCCTGCGCCGCGCCGCCGCCATGTCGCTCGTCCTCGCCGTCACGTTCGCTGTCACCGCGCTGTGCCTCGGCGCCGCCGGAAAATTCGGCACGTCGCGCGGCTTCTCCGACGCGGGCGCGGAGGCGGTCGATGCCATCCGGAAGAACGAGGCGCTCGCCGTCTTCCTCGGCTGGGAGCCGGAGGACGAGGCCGTCCCCACCGCGCTCTATACCGACGGCGTCTGGCTGCCCGATCCGCCGGAGAGCGGCGGACTGTCCTTCTGGGATTGCTTCGCCGCCGTCATTGCCAAGCTGCTCGTGCCGTGAAAACGTTCGATTTTCTCTCGCTTGCCCTGACGGGCGCGCTGCTCCTGACCGTCTGCCTCGTGGACGGCATTACTTACCCGCTTCTGATCCTTGCGGTCGCCGCCGTGCACGAGGGCGGGCATCTCATCGCCGCCGCACTTTGCCGCGTGCCGCTCCGCTCGCTCCGCGGTGCCGCCGCCGGCCTTTCCGTTACTTACGACCCGGAGAACGTTTCCTACGCTGGGGAAGCCGCCGTCATTCTCGCGGGGCCGCTCGCCGGCCTTGCCGCCGGAGCCGCCGGCTTTTTTCTTCTTCCGCCCTCGCCGGAGAGCTTTTTCTTTTCACTCTCCTCCGCCGTTTCCGCCGCGGTCAATCTC
Organism: Clostridia bacterium; assembly: GCA_024404475.1. Lineage (GTDB taxonomy): Bacteria > Bacillota > Clostridia > Oscillospirales > CAG-272 > JAKSPV01. The sequence continues at coordinate 11,578 of JAKSPV010000031.1, forward strand.
CTACCCGCGCCGGGTCTCGACGGCGGTTCGCTCCTCGCCGTCATCCTCGCCTCGTGCGGCAGGGAAGACCTCTCCCCGCGCGTCCTGCGCGCCTCCGGCTTCGCCGTCGCGGCGCTGCTTCTCGCGGCACAATGCGTCCTCCAAATCGCCGGCGGCGGCAACTTTTCGCTGCTCGTTCTGACCGCGTGGCTGCTCTGCCGGCTCCTCGTGCCGCGCCGGGCGGGTTAGAGCGGAAAATGTTGCCGCAATGCGAAAAAACTATTGACAACCGCCCCCCCTCATATTATAATAGCTCATACGCCGCACTCCGAATTATGTCGGCCGGAGTCGGTTAAAAATTGAATAGCACGATTTTTGCATCTGTGCCAACATTTCCGTCCGGAAGCAAAGTTCCGTTCGGATCATCATCGTTCCGATTTTTGGGATAGATGTACACATGCGGCAGTTCTTAACAAGAACCGCGGTCGGATGACCGACTGAGGAAACTGTATGCTGCACGCGCCAAAAGTCACCGCTCCTGCCGGAGAGGTGACGGGCGTGTTGTAACAAACTCTTTGCGGGGGCTGCAGTTAGCCGTGTGTGGGGATAGCGCAGAGCTGTATACGGCTGTACGCGGTCTT
>JAKSPV010000032.1 GCA_024404475.1 Clostridia bacterium
GAGCAGGTTGTCGATGATGCGGACGTAGCTGCGCCCGAGCTGCTCGCCGGTGCACCGCCCGGTCGGATATTCGCTTCCCATGTCGGTGACGGAGTCGCCGGCAAAGACGATGGTATCGCCGCTTTCAAACAGCATGACGGTTTCTCCTTTGCAGATCAGAGGAAGATCGGGTTGGCAGTGATGTTCAGCGTCCAGCGGTTGAAGATGCCGGGCGTGCCTGCGAGCTCGGGCTTGTTCTCGTAGTCGAGAACGGGCTCCTCCAGCTCCGGGATCCGGTCTGCCTTGCCGTCGGCAAAGTCGGCGAGACGTTCGCGGCAGTGGCGGACGCGGCGGGACAGACCGCCGAGACGGGCATCCTGCACGTCGAAGCCGTGCGGCTTGTTGTCGATCATCCAGCGTGCCTCATGCGCGTCGTACAGCTCGTCGAGCCGGGCGAGGAGCGCGTCATAATCCGGGAGCAGTGCGCGGACGGCTTCTTTATCGCCGGAGAGATAGGCGGCACGCGTTCTGACGCCGAGTTCATATTTGACCGCGAGCGCGTCGGCGAGCGATGCGCCGAGGCGGAAGAGGTAGCCCCATGCGGGATCGTTTTCGAGTTTCCGGAGCGCCGGAACACACGCGGCGAACTTCGCGCCGTCGCCGGAATTCACACGGTTGTCGAACTGCCCCATGAAGCAGTCGGAATAGAGCATGTAGCGGTCGGGGTTGACCGGGAATTCGGCACATTCGCTCGGCGTGCCAAGGTAGTCGAGCTTCATGAAGTCGTCGAAATCGGCGCCGACGATTTCACGGAAGCCGCGGCGTATTTCGTCCATGTCGGTGATGCCGCGGGCAAATGCGGCGGTGCAGTACACGCTGGGCAGCGCGGCGAACGGGGACTCTTCTCCGCCGTCATCGCCCCAGAGCGTCATGAAGATATTGTTCGTGCCGTGCTCGCGGCAGCTTGCCATCGCGGCACGCGCGTGGCGAATCGAGTAATCGTTGTGCGATGCCATGCCGAGCCACGTCCAGAGCCCGCCGGCGTACCAGACGCCGTCCTTGATCGCACTGTATTTGCCGAGCCATTCGTCGAAATGCGCCTTGTCATCGGAATAGTAGTCCCAGTAGACGAGGTTCAGGTTATCCGGAATGCGCCGTTTGACGTCCTCGGGAATCGGGTGCTCGCCCCAGTTCGAGATCCGCATGAACATATCGCCCCACATGACGAGCTCCTTGCCGTATTTTTTGGCGATGTCGGAGACGTGGCAGAGATGCTCCATCAGAATCTCGAAGCGATCGACAAGTCCGTGCTGATCGAGGTACCGGCCGCGGCCGATCATGTGCGCCTCGTCCATGCCGACGTTGACGACGCCGGAGCGGAAGCAAGAGCTGAGCGATTTGAACATCCGGTCGATGAGCTGATAGACGCGCTCGTCGCCGGTGAGGAGAATGTCGGTGCAGTCGTTGAGCGGCCCGTAAACGCCCCAGTGGAAGATCGTGCCGAGATGCGCGAGCGTCTGGATGCAGGGGATCACTTCCATGCCGCGGGCAAAGGCGTAGTCGTCGATCTCGCGGAGCTCCGCCGTGGAGTAGCGGCCGCGGAGGTGGCCGAAGTACGGCTCTTCCTCGATCGTGTAGGTGTCCTCCATATAGAGGAATAGCGTATTGTAACCCATTTTGCCGGTGAGGTCGATCCAGCGCTTGATGGCGGCGACCGTCGGGACGGCGTTGCGGGAGCAGTCAAGCATCGTGCCGAGACGGCCGGCATACGTTTTGTTTGTCATGTGTATTTCTCCTTTGGACAGGTCATTGCGCGATGAAGCGGAGGATCTCCTCCGTGACTTCATCGAACGTGTCATCATTCAGAATTTCGTGGCGGCCGCTCGGGTAGAGGTGCATCGACACGTCGGCACCCTTTTCGAAGAGCCGGTTGAAGACCTCGGTCACACCGCGGCCGTCGCTGCCGACAGGATCCTCCGCGCCGGAGACGAGCAGGATGGGGAAGTGCCTGCCGGCGGCTTCCGTGAACCATTCGTCCTCGTTGCAGCATTTGTTCAGCCGGACAAGGTCCTGCATCGCGCTGACCGTGAAGTGGAACGTGCAGTATTTGTCCGCACGGTATTTCTCGCGGACGGCGAGGTCTTTCGTCAGCCACGCGGTGCGGTCATTCTCCGCCTTGAAACGCTTGTTGTAGGCGCCGAACGCCATCGTTTCCGCAAGTTTGGAAATGTGTTTTTCACCGAAGATCGCCTTGGAGAGCCCGGTGATGCCGATGCCGAGGGAGGCAAGCGGATTCGGGCCGCCCGTACCCATGACGACGAGCCGTGCGGGTACGGCGGAGGAAACGGCGGCGAGCCGGACGATGAACGAGCCCATGCTGTGCCCCATCAGGTAGTAGGGCAGGGACTCGCCGTATTTTTTCCGGACGGCAGCGGCGAAAACGCCGACGTCGCGCACGAGCAGGAGCCAGCCGTCTTCCGAGGCGATGAAGCCGAGCTCGCTGTCGTCGCGGGCAGTCTTGCCGTGACCGAGATGGTCGTAGCCGCAGACGATATAGCCCGCCATGGCCATGCGGCGGAGGAAGCGGTCGTACCGGCCGATATATTCCGTCATGCCGTGTACGACGTGGAAGATGCCGCGGGGCGTACCCTCGGGCAGATAGACCACACCGGCGAGCATATGGATGCCGTCGGAGGAGAGGACTTTCATCTCGCGTGTTTCGATCATAAAGCGTGCTCCTTTCCGTTTCCGGGCTTTGCCGGCGGCAGCGCCGGAAGCCCCTTTTTTCATTATACGGCAAACTTGCGAAATAAGCAACAGTTTGTCGGATGTTCGTCTGTTTTTTTGCTGTTTTTTCCCGGCTCCCGCGGCTGTCCCGCTTGACAAACGGGCGGTTTCGTGGCATACTACATTCGGCCGTGTGCCGATGACTGACCGAAAGGGTGGTTTGACAGAATGGATACCGAAAAAACGAACGTAACGAAGACGCTGATCCTCGTGGGCGCAGGCCTGCGCGGGATGGGCTATACGCATATCGCTAACCTGATGGAGGGACGCTTCAAGGTCGTCGCCGTCGCCGAGCCGATCCCGGAGCGGCGCGCCTACGTGCAGCAGAAGCACGGGATCCCCGACGAATACTGCTTTGACACGTGGGAAAAGCTCCTTGCGCTGCCGAAGATCGCGGACGCCGCGCTCGTCTGCACGATGGACAGAGACCATTTCGCGCCGTCGATGGCGGCGATCGAAAAGGGATACGACCTGCTCGTCGAAAAACCCGTCTCGCCGTCGCTCGAAGAATGTGAGACACTCGACCGGCGGGCAAAAGAACTCGGCCGCAGCGTTCTTGTATGCCATGTGCTCCGCTACACGCCGTTCTTCAACGCGCTGAAAAAGATCATCGACGACGGCACGATCGGCGACGTCATGCACGTCCAGCACATGGAGTGCGTCGGCAACGTCCACCAGAGCCACAGCTTCGTCCGCGGCAACTGGCACCGGAGCGACGAGACCTCCCCGATGCTGCTGCAGAAGTGCTGCCACGACATGGACATCCTCCAGTGGATGCTCGGCAAGAAGTGCCTCCGCGTCCACTCGTTCGGCTCGCTCACGCATTTCCGTCCCGAGAACGCGCCGGAGGGTGCGCCTGAGTACTGTATCGACGGCTGCCCGAAGGGAACGACTTGCCCCTACAACGCCGTGAAACTTTACCTTGATGACAAGAACAACGGCTGGTTCCGCGGCGCCTCGACGCGCCTGCCCGAGCCGACCGACGAGGACGTCATCCGCGTGCTCCGTACGACGAACTACGGCCGGTGCGCCTACAAGTGCGACAACAACGTCGTCGATCACCAGACGGCTGACCTCGAATTCGAGGGCGGCACGACCGTCAGCTTCTCGATGTGCGCATTCGGCAAAAGCGCCCGCACGATCCGCGTGATGGGCACGAAGGGCGACCTGCATGCCGAAATGGGCAACCCGAATATCACGATCTACGACTTCGAGACCTCGTCGTACCGCACGCTGTCGATCGACGACATGATCCTCGACGAGACGATCGTCGGCGGGCACGGCGGCGGCGATACCGGACTGATGTACACGTTTTACGACATGCTGACGCTTCCGGACGGCGCGAAATACTCGAACCTTTCCGAGTCGGTCGAATCGCATAAGATCGTCTTTGCGGCGGAGAAGTCCCGCCTCGAGGGACGCGTCGTGGACGTGGAATAACAACATAAAAAAGGACTGCCGGCGGCAGTCCTTTTTGCTTATGAGAAGAAATCGTGGTTCCCGATCGACGCGACGAACGTGCAGCTCTCGCGCATCCAGGTGCTTTTTGATTTCTTCGGGTTGTAGAAGTAAAGCATCTCGTCGTTGATGACCGCGCCGTCGAGGCAGAGCTTCGCGGCGGCGACGCTGTCCGCGTTCGGTGTCTTGTAGATCGAGCCGGATTTGATCGGGGAGAACTGCACGCCGAAGCGGATATCGAAGATCACCTCATAGATCGTATCGGGAAATTCGCGGCTGCGCGTGCGGTTGAGCACCACGTTTCCAACCGCGATCTTGCCGAGGAAGCACTCGCCGCCCGCCTCCGCGTTGATGATCCGCGAGAGCCAGAAGACGTCGTCCTCGTCGTAGAATTCGTCGCCGGAGAGGAGCGGTACCCCGTCCGATGTGACGGCGGCGGTCTCCGTCTCCCCGTCCCATTCGACCGTGCAGCCGAAGAGAACGGCAAGCGTCCGCAGAGGAAGCCACAGTGCGCCGTCTTCATAGGAAACGCCGAGCGGGCAGAAGAGGTACCGCCCGTTCGCCTCGACGTAGAGCGCTTCCGGCGACGCCGCGAGCGTCACGTCATCCCACGTGACCGTGACCGTCTGCCCGTCCCACCGAGTCAAAACGGCCGTTCGGCCGAGTGCCGCGGCGAAGCCGCAGATGTTCGTGTACGTCGTGCCGTCATCAATGAGCCGCGTTTCCGCCTTGTATGGGACGCCGTCCACCGTGACGGCAACGTCCTGCCGGACGGGCACCTCGGGCGCCGGCGCGGGCAGAACTGCCGTCTCTGCGGGTATGCTGCGTGCCGCGCGGGAGCGCACCGGCAGAAGCCGCTCGGCGGGGAATCCCGTCACAAGGATTGCCGCGCTCGTCATCAGGGCGACGGAGAGAAAGACAAGGCGGTTCACGAGACGATCCCTCCTTTTGTCGTTCGGTATGTTGCATCGTTCCGTTTCATGACGCATATTCCTTTCTGTAAGAGGATTTGCCGGCGCACCGGCTGACGGATTATACAGCCCCCTTTCTGCAGTTTATGCGGCAGGAAAGGAATTTTTGAAACGGAGCGTGTAAATTTTTCAAAAGAACGATACTTTTTCCCGCATTTGTGGTATACTGAACAGGACGGAACACAAAAATCGCGGTTTTTCGGCCGGAGGAGGTGGCACCGACAAGTGAATAAACGCATTTGCCGCGCGGCGGCGCTGCTGCTGTCGGCGCTGCTCATGCTCGGCCTTCTGACCGGCTGCGGGATCATCATCATCCACCGGCACGGTACTCCCGAAACGACGGAAACGGCCGGTCCCGGTCCCGTCGGGCCGGAGACGACGGGCGACAAGCCCGTGACGCCGCATCATCTTGAGATCAAAGACTATTCGCCCGATGCGAAAGCGTACCTCGCGTCCCTCGGGACGGCGAACTACGACGGCAAGGGCTTCATCGTCGCCACGGCCGGTGCCGACGGCAGCGACAGCACTTCGCTCGCCGCGGCGGTATACAGCCGCAACAAGGCGGTGGAGGGCGCGTTCGGTATTTCGCTGCTCTTCATCGACAGCGACGAGGCGACGCTCGCGGAGAAACTCCGCGAGGCGGACGCATCCGATCTGTATTACGCCGATCTGCTCGACGTGCCGGCGGCTGCCGTCGCCCCGCTCGCGGCGGAGGGACTGCTCGGCAACCTTCTCGCGCTGCCGTTCGTCCATCCGGACGCCGGCTATTTCAACCCGACCTCTGTCGATGCGTTCACCGTGGGCGAGACCCTTTGGGCGATCGCCGGGCAGGCGACGCTTGACGCCGATCTTCTGCCCGCACTTTATTTCAACCGGCAGACCTTTTCCGACGCAGGGCTTGAAATGCCGTACACCGCGGTGTACGACGGCACCTTCACGTGGGATACGCTGTTTGCCATGACCGAGACGCTCCGCGCGTCCGGCGCCGGCGTCAACGTTTCCGTCAGCGCCGAGGACGGCGCCGATGCCGTCTTCACGGCCGCGGGCGGGCGCTTTACCACCCGTTCGGCGGAGAACGTTCCGGTGCTCGGCGTCGCGGCGGCGTCCCTTGACGAAACGAGGATCTCCGTCGTGAGACGGCTCCTTGATCTGCCGCAGTACGTCGGCGGCGGGGAAAGAGACGCGTTCTTCGAGGACGATCAGATCCTGTTCCTCTTTGATACGCTGGCCGCCGGTACGGGACGCGGCACCTCCGCGACCAAGTGGGGGCTTCTCCCGATGCCCGCCTTGACGGAAAGCGATGCCGTGCATCCGTACCGCTCGCTCCTGCCGTCGTCCGCGCACGTCTATGCCGCACCGAAGAACAATTCCGGCGCGACGCTGACGGGACGCGTGCTCAGCGGACTGAACGCCGCGTCGTACGGAGTGCTCCTGACGGCGGAGGCCGCCGGGCGCTCCGACCGCGATTTCCGTGATCTTGATTCCGAGTATATGTTCGTTGAGATCGGTTTCGGCGCAGCGTATGATTTCACTTCCGCTCTCGCCGCAAACGATGCGGTACTGCCGGGGCTCGTGCGCGGGCTCGTCCGGCGTTCCGCCGCCGGTGAAGACCTGGCGGAGCTGCTCGGCAGCGACGCCGACGCGATCAACAAGCGGCTTGCTTCATTCGTGCCGTAAGGGATGCGCAAGGGGCGCTTTTGCAAAAGCGCACCTTGACCCCGAAAAAACTGAAAAGTTTTTCGACCTCACCAATACAGAAACTGCATCCTCGCCGGGGTGCAGTTTTTTATGGGTGGGTAGCAAACGAAAAAGCCAAGCCCTGATGAGCTTGACTTTCTGTATTGGTGAAGCCGGGAAACAGTCCGAAAGTTTTCGCGGGGTTCAAGGGGCGTCTTTTTCAAAAGGCGCCCCTTGCGTGCTCCCCAGTGTCTCCTTTATCTTTGCCCTTGTTGCCTCCGACGGCGGGCAGAGGGGGAGCCGGTAGAATTCGCCGCCGAAGCCCTGCATGGCGAGAGCGGCCTTGACGGGAATGGGATTGACCTCGGCGAAGAGGGCGTCGATCACGGGGAGGAGTTCCCGCTGGATTTTTGCCGCGCCGGCGGCGTCACCGCGGAAGAAACGCTCGGTCATCTCGACCGTCAGCTCGGGCAGGACGTTCGCGGCGACCGAGATACACCCGATCCCGCCGACTGCCATGATCGGGAGCGTCACCTCGTCGCTGCCGCTGTACACGGCGAAATCGGGCGGGCAGGCGGCGACGGTCCGCGCCGCTTTGAGGACGTTTCCCGACGCCTCCTTGATCCCGACGAACTGCGGCTCGCGCGCGAGCCGCGCGGTGACGGCGAGCGGCAGATCGAGCCCCGTGCGCCCCGGTACGTTGTAGAGCAGAATCGGCAGGGAAGACGCCGCGGCGATCTCGCCGTAGTGCCGCAGAAGCCCCTCCTCCGACGCTTTGTTGTAATAAGGTGTCACGGCGAGCAGCGCATCCGCGCCGGCTCTCCCGGCGCTCCGGCTCCGCGCCGCGGCGCGCGCCGTGCAGCTTCCGGCGACGCCCGCGATGACGGGAACGCGCCCCGCCGCCGACTCTGCCGCAAGCGAAACGACGCGTTCGTACTCCTCCTCCGTCAGCGCCGCCGCCTCGCCCGTCGTGCCAGCTGCCACGATCGCCTGGATGCCCGCGCCGATCAGCCGGTCGATCAGCCGGACGTACGCCGCCTCGTCTACCGCGCCGTCCTTCGTGAAGAACGTCGGAAGTGCCGCGGCGGCACCGCGGAAGACGGACGTTTTTTTCTCTGACATTGCACTCACCTCCGAGTGCGGAAAACCGCAGAAGATTTCGGCGGAATCCGGGAAAAAGGTTGCAAACCGGACGCCGCCGTACTATAATAATGGCAGAATATCCCGCGGGCGGCAGAGCCGTCCCGCTGTTTTCAGTATATGATGCCCGCCGCGCGGGCGACACGAAAGGACAGATGACCTTGATCCGCAACGAACTGCCCGACACGGACTTCACCCTGTCGGATTTCCGCTATGACCTTCCCGAAGAGCTGATCGCGCAGACGCCGATCGAGCCGCGCGACGCATCCCGTCTCATGGTGATCCGCCGCGGTGCCGCGGGCGTCGAACATAAGATCTTCCGCGACATCGTGGACGAGCTCCGTCCCGAGGACGTGCTCGTCATCAACAACACCCGCGTGATCCCTGCGCGGATCATCGGCCACCGGCGGCTGAAAATGGCCGGGGGAAAACGTGTCCCCTCGGAGGGCACGGGCCCCGTCGAACTGCTCCTTTTGAAGCAGCGCGGCAACGACGTCTGGGAGGCGCTTGCCGGCCCCGGCAAGCGCGCCAAAACGGGCGACGTTCTGACGTTCGGCGACGGCGTCCTCGAAGCGGAGATCGGTGAGATCATCGAGGGCGGCTGCCGCGTCGTGACGTTCCGCGCCGACCCCGCACGGTGCAAGACGGTCTACGAGGCGCTGCATCTGCTCGGCACGATGCCGCTCCCGCCGTACATCCGCGAGAAGCTCGAAGACCAGGAGCGCTACCAGACGGTCTACTCCGAGGTGGAGGGCTCTGCCGCGGCACCGACCGCGGGACTGCATTTCACGGAAGAACTGCTCGACCGCATCCGCGCGAAGGGCACGGCCGTCGTGCCGGTGCTGCTTCACGTGGGGCTCGGCACGTTCCGTCCGGTCAAGGAGGAACATATCCGCGACCACGAAATGCACTCGGAATACATCGAGGTAACGAAAGAGAGCGCCGACATCATCAACGCACGGCGTGCGGCGGGCGGCCGCGTGATCGCCGTCGGCACGACCTCGTGCCGGACGCTTGAAAGTGCATCCGATGAAAACGGCATCCTGCATCCCGTCTCCGGTGACACGGGCATTTTCATCTATCCCGGTTACCGTTTCAAGATGACGGACGCGCTCATCACGAACTTCCACCTGCCGGAGAGCACGCTGCTGATGCTCGTCTCGGCGCTCGCCGGACGCGAGCGTATCCTCGAAGCGTACAAGACCGCGGTGGAGGAAAAATACCGTTTTTTCTCGTTCGGCGACGCGATGTTTATTGAGTGAAAGGGAGGTCTTCCCATGGACGAATCAACGCGTGTCTCGCGGCTGACGCTGCCGAAGGGACATTTTCATATGGTGCTCGACACCGACACCGCGAACGAGGTGGACGACCAGTTCGCGATCGCCTATGCCGTCCGTTCGACGGAAGCAGGAGAGATGACGCTCGATGCGATCTACGCCGCGCCGTTCCCGGTCGGCGGAGACGAGAAACGTGCCGGTGAGGGCATGGCGCTGAGTTACGACGAGGCGTGCCGCGTCCTCGCGCACACGAGAACGGAGCGGAAGATCCCCGTTCTGCGCGGCTCCGACCGTTACATCGGCACGGAGGGCCCCATCTCGTCGCCTGCGGCGCTCGACCTCATCGACCGTGCCATGACGATGCCGGACGGGGAAGTACTTTACGTTGCCGCGATCGGCGCCCCGACGAACGTCGCGTCCGCGCTGCTTCTGGAACCAAGGATCGCGGAAAAGATCGTCGTCGTGTTCCTCGGCGGAACGGGCTTTTACTGGCCGAACACGCTCGAGTTCAACATCCGGCAGGACGTGGCCGCTTCGCGCTTTCTGCTTGACTGCGGCGTGCCGCTCATCCTCTGCCCGACGTACAGCGTGACGGCTTTGCTCCGCACGTCCGTCTACGAGATCGACCATTTTTTGGACGGCAAGAGCGAGATCGGCACGTACCTTTCCGGGATCGTCCGCGCCCGCGCTGAGGGTGACATCGCGACGGTCACGCCGGACTTCGCCTGGTCGAAGATCATCTGGGACATCGCCGCGCCGGCGCTGCTCCTTCATCCGGAGTACACGCGCTCGTCGCTCGTGCACGCGCCCGTGCTGAACGGTGGGAACTGCCCGCGCTGGAGCTTCGATAACACGCGGCATCTCATCCGCGTGCTCGATTTCATTGACCGCGACCGCGTGTTCACCGACGTTTTCCGCAAGCTGGCGAAATAAAGGAGGCAGTATGTACGACCTGACCGAACATTACGACGCAATCTTCCGCCGCAAGTCGTTCCACCTTTTCCACGGCGTTGGCGACGACAGGATCACGGAGGACGAGCTTGCCGCGATCGGCGAGGCGTGGGGACGTTTCGTTCCGCTCTGCCCGGAGATCCGGACGGCGATCCGCATCGTCCCGGCGCGCCGGGTGAATTTCAGGCACGGCGCGGAATACTGCGTCCTCATTTACAGCGAGAAGAAAGAAAACTGGCTCATGAACGCCGGGTACGTCGGCGAGCAGTTTGATCTCTGGCTCGTCGAGCATCACATCGGCAGCCTCTGGTGCGGTCTCTGCAAGCCAGACGAGGTGACCTTTGACGGGCTCGCTTACGTCATCATGTTTGCCATTCATAAGGTGAACGACGACGGAAAATACAGAAAAGATATGTTCGCGGCAAGCCGCAAGCCGACGGCAGAAGTCTGGTCGGGCGACGAGCCCGGCGAGCTCGATATTGCCCGTTTCGCGCCGAGCGCCTGCAACAGCCAGCCGTGGTGCGTCGAGAGCCGGGACGGCACGCTGACCGTGTCCCGCTACAAAAAGCCGGGAAAAATCGGCATCATGTCCGACACCGCCGCGCTCTATTTCAACCGCATCGACGTCGGCATCTATCTCTGTTTTCTGGAAATCTGTATGCAGAAGAGCGGCATCGGTTTTGATCGCGCTCTCTTCCCGGACGACGGCGGCAAAGAAGAACTGACAAAGGTCGCCTCGTACCGGCTCGTCAGGTGACGGCAGAATGAATAAACAAAAACACCCGCCGGGAGGGAAGCCCTCTCCGGCGGGTATCGTTTTATTCAGATCCGCAGCCCTTTCGGGTAGTGGTTTTTGAGCGTGCCGCCGGTCACTTTCCCGCCGCCGAGCGCGGCGCCCGAAACCATGACGACCGCCCAACCGTCCGGGACGTCCGGCACGTCAAGCGTCTCGCCGTGGAGATACGCAGTCAACCGCCGGTCATCCGCGTCGCTGCCGACGCGCGGCAGGGGCCCGCCGGGCAGGTCGATCCTGCGCCGGAAATTGCTTCCGAACGCGCTGAAAAACTGGTGATGCGGCACAAGGCGCCCTTTTTGCACCTCGCCGAGCGTTACGCCGGCGGAAAAGACGCAGTGCGGCGGGACGACGGCACCCTCCGGCAGAAGGTCGATCCTCTCGCCGAGCCGGCGCGGGACGGCGCTTGGCATGCTGTCGAGCGTGTCTTTGAAAAATGCGCTGACTGTCGCCGCCTCGTCTTTTGACAACGGCAGGGAAGCGTCGCGGAACGCAGGCGCCTCGGCGCAGCCGTCCGCCGTGTTCTGCATGAGGGCGAGGAACTGTCCCTCGCCGGGCGAGACGTGCGGATAGAACCGCCGCGTTTTGTCAAGCGGAAGATCGGGATGATCGGGCAGCCGGCAGCCGGGCCGCGAAGCGTCCCGGATCGCCTCCGGCACGTCGCAGAGCGTGAACGCCGGGTGCGCGGCGAGAAACTGCGCCACCTGCCGCTCGTCCTCTTCGAGGGAGAACGTGCAGGTCGAGTAGAGCAGATGCCCGCCGGGGCGGACGGCGGCGGCAGCCGCGTCAAGCAGCATTTTCTGCGTCGCGGCACAGTTTGCAACCGCGCCCTCGTTCCAGACGGCGGCGGCTTCCGGATTCTTGCGGAACATGCCCTCGCCGGAGCACGGTGCGTCGCAGACGACGAGATCGAAAAACGCGGGGAAAAGGGCGGCAGTGTATGCGCCGTCGGCGTTCATCACGACGACGTTGCGGAGCCCGAGCCGCTC
>JAKSPV010000033.1 GCA_024404475.1 Clostridia bacterium
CGGGGAGCTCGCGGTTGCCGCCGTTTCCGCCGGCACCGCCGGCGGGGGCGTTGTTCCGCGGTGCCGCCGCGGGAACGTTGTTCCGCGGTGCTTCGGCGGGAGCGAGGCCGTACTGCCTCTCGTCGGCGGAGAGCTTCGCCATGTTCACGGCGTCCTGCCGCTGACGGCGGCTCTCGTCCTCGGAGTGCTGCTTGCTCTCGCTGCGCCAGCTGCTGAGGGATCGTACGGTGCCGACGACGGCACCGCCCTTCTCGCTGATCGCGCTGTACGCGGAGCTGATCTTGCCGCCGGCCCATCTGCCTGCGGCGCCGAGTCCGGTCACGTTGGCGGCGAAGGAACCGGCGCTCTTCGCGGCGCCGGTCGCCTTTCCGAACATCGCACGGGAGTAATCCTTCATGTCGCCCGCACGCACCGCCTCATAGCCGGCGTTGTTGGCGAGGACGCCCGTCAGGATACTGCCGAAGCGGTTGGCGGCTTCGATCGCGCCCATGACGAGAAGGACCTTGGCGAGAGTATCGGTAACGACGCTCTGCGGGAAGAGCACGAGCCGCGCGTCGAAGATCATTGGGATAAAGAGGATCACGAGCCGCATCGGGATGATGCAGCCGAAAATGCCGAACATCTGCACGACGGCGGAGGTCAACCACTGCTTGAACTTTTCCCCGTCGTCGAGGGGCGCCGTGGCGATGAGCGGCGGCGCAATGATGTAAAGCCCGAGGAGGTTGAAGATGCGGGCGATGCTGTTGAAGATGCAGAGCGCCAGGTTTTTCAGGGTGATGATCGCCGTCAGCGCGATGAGAAGATAGGAGATGCCGGAGATGCCGATATTGAAGGCGTCGCTGACGTCGTCGTAACTGTAAATGCTCGGTTTTTCGCTGTCCTCACCGTAGTAGAACGGACCGCGGAGCCCGTCCGTGAGGGACGGCTCGGCGTTGAACGCGGGGTTCTTGGCGGCGTCGAGCGTGCCGGAGAGAAAGATCACGCGGTCAAGCGGTGCGCTCGCGGCGGAGGCGCCGGAAAACGACCACTCGGCGAAGGCGACAGGCGCGAACGACGCGTCCCGTTTCAGCACTTCCATGATCTCGAGGATCGCTTTCGAGGCGTCGTTGTAGTCGTCGATCTTCATCTCAAAGCGCGGGTCGTAGGCGCGCACGAGGTGCTGGAGCGCGGACTGCCACGTGACGCCGTTCGTTTCGTCGTAGTAGAAGTCGAAAACGCCGTCCTCCTGCAGTTTCAGAAGGTCGGGGCGGATCTCGTTGTAGCAGCTGCTGAGGTTATAGCGGCTGTCGTACGAGGCGTTCAGCGAATAGTTGCCGATCGTGTTGAAGACACGCGCCATCGTCGCGTACTGCTCGTCGGAGAAGTCGATCCTGTCCTCCTCGTGGAGCGTGTCCGAGCGGTCGAACATGAAGCTGACCCGATCGACAAGAAGGTTCGTGAGGTTGAGCACCGCCGACAGGACGGCGCTGAGCAGAAGGATCATCAGGATGCTCTTCCCTCCGCTGAGGAGGATCGAGCCGATGGAGCGCCGGGATTTGTCGTCCGCGTCGAACATCTTGCGGATGACCGCGATCAGAAGGAACGCGAAAACGAACACGATGCCGATCAGCGCCATGCCCCAGTAAATATTGGTGATCTTGCGGTTGCCGAAAAAGATGTTGATCAGATAGGAACTGCTCCCGTCATATTCCACCTTCTGGATCCCGGCGAACACCGCAAAGAAATTGTAGACGAGCTTCACGAGGTTGCAAAGCGTCGAGACGATATAGTAGCAGACCTGCCCGATGAGGTCGCCGATCGCGGAAGAGATTGAGTTTCCGATCCAGTCAACGGCACTGTCAATGCCGCTGACGACACTGTCTATGACACCCACTCTTCTTTCACCTTCCCTTTCACGTTGGAATCAAGCATAGCGATGCGTTACCGGATGCGCAGTTTTCTCCGCGACCGGACAAGGTAGACGGCAAGCGCCGCGAACGCCAGAACGAGAATGAAGACGAACGCGAAGCTGTTGAAGTTGAAGTAAACGCCGATGACGAAGCTGTATTCGGTGACGTTGCCCGCCGGATCACGGAGCGTGATGCGGTAGCTGCCGCTCTTCGTCAGTTCTTTTTCGTAGTCGATCGGCTTTTCGTTCAAAAGGATCGTGATCTCGTCCTCCGAATTCCGGTCGGAAATATCAACGGGACCGGACGCATAGCCGTTCTCCACCGCTTCGAGTTTCAGAACAGGCGGCGTATGGTCGGTCGTCACGCTGAGCTGGAACGAGACGCCCGCCTTCGAAGAGCCGTAGCGGACGACATAGCGCCCCTCACGGCTGAGGTCGGCGACGTAGGAGGACGGAAGCAGCTGCTCTTCCCCGTCAAGCGTGACGGAGTCGAGCGAGAAGCCCTCCGGCAGGACGTATTCCGTCAGCATCCCGGTGAGGTCGTTCACGAGCGTGAACTTCACCGATCTCTGCTCGAGGTCACCGAAGAGAAGGACGTACTTACCGCTTTCCGCGATCTTCGAGAGGTTGACGTCGGTCTGCTCAACGCCGTCGCGGTAGAGCCGCCACACGAGCCCGTCCGGCATGACGACCGAAACGGGATCGGCGGAGACGAAGCCGCTCGGGAAACTCGTCTTGACCTCGCTGGATTCCACGCGGTAGACGAACATCCGCTCGTCCGTGTCGAACTCGGTGTCGCTGCCGATGACGACGCGGTGCGCCGCGGGATCGTCGTCCGCGGGCGTCGGGCCGTCGGCCCGCGCCGGAGAGACGAGCAAAAGAAGCATCGCCGCGCCGCAGAGCATGAGGGAAATCGCTTTTTTCACGGTCATCCCGCCTTTCTCATCAGCCATTGTTCAGTACGATCCGGTTGCGCTCGGCGATATCGTACGCCACGTCCTCCGCGCGGAACACGCGGGAACGGATCTCCGAAAGATCGAGCTTGCCGAAGTGGTAAAAGCTGCACTTGTACGCCGGCGTGTATTTCGTCTTCAGCGGGTAGTTGCCGAACGTGACGATGATCGCGTTGCCGGTGGATTCCTTGTTGTTGAGCTTCTGGAGCTCCGACGGGTAGATCAGCGGTCTCGTCTGGAGCTGGTTCGAGACGTTCACGTCGTCGCTCTTCGTGCCGGTATTCGCAGAGGTGCTGACCGTGCGGACGGTCTTGTTGCCGCAGAGTTCGGAGAACTCCTTGCAGGTACCGATGTCGTTGGAGCCGATGAACATCTTGAGGGCGCAGTTGGATTTCACGACCTCGGCGACACCCTCGCCGTAGACGTTGCTGAGCTGGGCGTAGCTCTGGACGACCAGACTGAACCAGATCTTGCGGCTGCGGCCGACGGTGATCATCTTGTCGAACTTCTCGATCCGCGGCAGGTTGCCGAACTCGTCGAGGATAAAGTAGACGTTGCGCGGCAGCGAGAGATCCTCGCGTGCGCTGGCGACCTTGATGAGCGCCTTGTAGAGACTGAGGATGAAGAGCGACGCCAGCCCGTGGCGGGTGTCCTTTTCGTCCGGAATTTTGAGGAAGAGCGCCGTCGGGCGCGCGGCGAACTGATCGGCGTGGATATCGGTCGCGCCGGTCAGGCCGCAGATGCCGCGGTCGTTGAATATATTGAGTTTATCGAACGTGATGGACATGTAGCTGGCGAGCGTCTGATCCGCCGATGCCAGCACCTGCCGCGACAGCGTGACCGCCTGCGAGAGCGGGCTGCGGCCGGCAAAGTAGTCCTTCAGCGACTGATAATTGTTTGCGTTGTTCGAGAGGATCTTGTTGAGGTTGAAGAAGTTGAACTTCTCTTTCGTCATGCCGAGGCGCGGGTCCTCGCTGTCCTCCAGCATGGCAAGGCAGGCGGCGAGCACGATGGAGCGCGCGCCCTTCTCCCAGAGGGGATCCCGGTCGTTCGTGATCGGGCAGATGCCCGAGACGAGGTCATTCAGGTCCTCGTACATTTCGTCGTAAATTTTCTGTTTGGCGACCATGACGTCGTCCTGGCAGTGATGCAGGTCGGCGTATGCCCTGCCTTTCCACTCGCACCAGACGGCGCCCGGCGCGGCGTCCCCGTCCGCCTTTTTCAGATCGGGATAGTCCGACATGGCGTCGCGGTGGGCAACGATGCCGTTCCCTGCGGCAAGGTATTCCTGATACATATCCCAGATCGGCTCGAGCGGATTCCAGCGGGAGGAGGAATATGTATCGCGTAGGTCGAGCACGAGCACCTCGTAGCCGCGATCATGCAGATACTGCGAGTGCAGGTCGAAGAGCTCGCCCTTCGGGTCGGCGATGATCATGCTGGAACCGCGGTCGGTCGCCGCGAGGAGCTGGATCATCGGGCTGATGAACGTCGTCGTCTTGCCGGAGCCGGTGGAGCCGACGACGAGCGCGTGCGCGTTCGGCATGAAGTTGACGTTCAGCCGTCCCTTCTTGTCTATGAGAGCGCGGACGGGCACACCGTCCTTTTTGACCGTGGGAAGTTTTTCATACGTGACGGGCGGGAAATACGTGTCCCGCTCGGTGTCGGTCATAAAGCGGCTGTTTTCGAGGACGCTTTCCACGTCCCCCTCGCCGCCGCTGCGGCCGAGAAAACCGCCGAAGGTCTTGCCGCTGGCGCCCGTTCCGAACCAGAACACCGCCAAAAAGACGGCGACGACGACAAGGCCGGTCAGCCACGTCGAAACCTCCAGCAGCATCCCGAAATCGAGCGCAGTCTCAGTACCGGATACGGCGCCGCGGACTCTCGCGATCAGCGTGCGGACGAGAAAGCCGAGCACGCCCGCACCGAGAACGACCGCTGCGATATACAAAAGCAGCGTTCCCGCAGAGATCTTTCTGATTTTTTCCAAGAGCTTATCAAACATAGCTTGCTCCCTCTTCAAATGGCGGTCAAAAAAGCACGGATCCGCCGCCCGCCGGGGCAAAGTCGCCCGCAAAACAAAGCGGCAGAAGACGGCTTTGCCGGCCCGCGCCGAAAAAACGGCAGGGACCGGCAGTCATTATGGAACTTTTCGGCGCGGAAAGCGCCTTGTCTGCCGGCAGGATCGGTCGGCAAAAAACGGCTTTGCCGGCCCGCACCGGAAAAGGCAGGGGCCGGCAGTCGATGCACGGAAAAATCAGCTGTTCGCGTTGACCCAGTCGATCATCACGGGCATGAGCAGCTTGAGCGCGAGGATCAGGACGAAGATCAGAACGAAGCCGATGATGGCGTTCTTCAGATGGCTCTTCGCCTTTTCGCGGTCCTGCGGCTCCTCGGCCTTGGCGTACTTGACGCCGAGCAGGATGCAGTACAGCGCACCGGCGGCACCGACGATCGCAAGGATCGGGGTCATCAGACTGTTGAGCAGCTCGACGATCGGCTTGACGACGTCGTCAAAACCGGAAGCGTTGACACCGACGGCAAGGACCAGCGCGAAGACCATCACCATGGCCAGCGCACCGCAGATACGTTTCTCATTCCACTTTTTCATTTTGTAAACCCTCCATGAAAGATTTTGAATATTTATCAGCCGAAGAGCGGCATCTGCCGAAGAACGGCTCCATAAATCGAATAATTATGCACCCCGCTGAGCTCCCTGCCGGCGTGCGGCGGAACACGCTTGTGCTCCCTACATTATAAGTGTAGTCCCGCATTTTGGAGTATAGCATACAGCGGGTAAAAAATCAAGGGCTTTTCCCCATTTTTTGCTGTATTTTTTGCATGCGAAAGGGATAAATTATGCGTTATTTTCCGCAAAAAACTTGACTTTCCGCGCCCGGTATGATAAAAATAAAATGGTATGTTGTCCGCTCGGGCGCTCCCCTCGTTCCGCTTCTTTATACGACGGAAACGGAACGGTGGCTACTGCGATTTTTCCGCAAAAAGAGTAGCCCGCGGCGCGGGCGGCTTCGTATAAATGAACGTCGGACGGACACAAAACGACAACGTAATCCACGAGATCGGAGATAGATGAAATGAAGACATCCCGCAGACTGCTGACGATCCTCCTCGCCCTTGTCCTTATGGCAGGGACGATGATCCTGTTCCCCGCCGCGGCGGACGGAACGGGCGAGACGGTACGGCTGTACCGCTGGAAGCGCGTCTACACGCAGGCCGACCTGCCGGACGGCGGGAGCCGCAACTGCCTCATCTTCTGGAACGAGAGCGGCACGGTCTACTGCACGAGCGGTACCGACAAGACCACGTTCGGCAATATATACAACCGCTTCAACGGCAAGAAAGCGTCCTCTTTCGACGGCATCGACGCCTCGGCGTCGGACTTTTACACCGAGACGCTGTGCGACTCCTGGTGGATCGAATATAAGGGGCTGGACAGCGACTACAAAGACAGCAACGGTAATGGACTCAAAAAATATTATCTGACGCTGCCCAACTGGGAGACCATCGGCACCGACGCCTTCGGCAATCTCCGCTGGAACCTGCCGGCCGAGTGGACGATCTCCACTTCCAACAGCGCCGGCTGCAAGTATCAGCAGAATACCGGGTACGGCATGGTACAGTTCATCCACAACGTCACGGGCCGGGACGACTACGTCGGCTTTGACGAAGAACAGCTCTACGTCGGCTCCAGCTCCTCCTACGACTATCCCGACTTCGCCATGTACCTCGCCTACAACGAGGACTTCTCCGTGATTGCGCCGTTCACCGTCCGCTCCGGCGCGACGTACAGCATCAGCGGCAACACGCTCCTCCGTGCGGGCGGCAGGATCGTCGTCGAGTCCGGCGCAACGCTCACCGTCTCCGGAACGTTCATCTGCAACGGCACGATCGAAAACCACGGCTCGCTCATCATCGAGCCGGGTGCCGTCGTCACTGGCTGCTCCGCCGAGAAAAACGAATGCTGCTCCGTCATCTGCTGCGGCAGCGGCACGACGCGCGTCGATCTGAGCGGCCGAAACGCCGCTTCCGAGGGTCACCGCTTCATCGCCCAGACCGCCCGCCTCTCCATCTCGAAATACGGCGTCTTTGAGCTCCGCTCGAACGCGTCCTGCGCGGTGGAGGGACTTCTCGTCGCTCCGGACAGCATCGTCCTCCGCGCCGCGGAGATCTCGATCAATAAATCCGGCGCCGTCTATTTCGGCTATCTGCTTCCCGCCAACCCCGGCGCCGCCAGAAACGCGGGCGCTGCCGCTCAGACAGGCACGCTGAAATCCGGCTCCGTCGTCATCGGCACCGTTTCGGTCGCCTCCGGCACGAAGAGCCACGTCAAGAAAAGCGGGATCTTCAAAAACAACGCCAAGGTCTTCTCCGAGGCGTTCCTGATCGTTGACTGAAAGGAGGACGGCACACGATGAAATTGAACACAAAACAAGTCGTCCTCATCGTCTCGGCGATCCTCGTTCTCGCCGCCGTCATCGTCCTTGTCGCCGTTCTCGGTGCGGGACGGAATAACGAGCCGGCTGCCGAGCCATTCTCTGATTCCGATGCGCTCTACCCCTACACCGTTTCCGAAAAAAACGGAAGCGTCGAGATCACCGTCTCCGGTGACTTCGGCGAATACGGTTGGAAAGCCGCCGCCGAAAACCCCGATCCCGCCGTCGCGGTCTCGGAGGGCAAGGCCGATAAAAACGCCGTGCGCTTCACGGTGACGCCGCTGCAGTTCGGCGCCGACCGCGTCGTCCTCACGCTGGAAAAAGAAGACGTCCTCCCCGACGTCCGCTTCACGATCTTTGTCTCTTTCGTTTGTGACGGCGAGGGCGGCATCACCGCGATCGGCGCCTTCTCGCAGGAGCTTGCCGGCTGCCGCACGTTCGCGGACGATGCGCATCCCTACGCGCTTGCGGAAGCCGCGGACGGCAGTTATCTGCTCTCCGTCGGCAAACCCGGCACGGACGAGTGGTCCGCACTTCTCACCGAAAACCGCTACATTGCCGCCGAGAAGCTCGGCAGCGATGAAAACGCGCTTCTTTACCGCATCGTCCCCACCGCCGCCGGCAGCAACACGCTGTATCTCTGCAATGTCACCGCCGGAACGGCGCTCGAGATCCCCGTCACCGTTTCCGAAGGGCTCCGGCTGACGATTGGTCCGTCCGGCTTCGCGCCGTACGATGCCGATACCGTCCGTGCGGAACAGTATGCGCGTGACCGGCAGAGCGAGATCGAGTCCATGGTCGGCAAACTCCGCATTCCCGCGCCGCTCACGTTCGTTTCGTGGAACACGAGCGGTCTGCTCGGTGAGGACGGTACGCTCGTCCCGCTCGTCCGGGTGAACGTGATGAGCGAGGGCGCGGAGCTCACGTGGTGCGTTTCCCGCGAGGTGACGCGCGACGTTCTCGCCGCGAACTATGCGCTCTCCGACAAAACGCCTGAGGCAGTCGCCCTCGGCGGGACCGGGGCGGAGCAATACGTCACCGGCGACACCGTCCTCCTTGTCTGGACAGACGGCGCGGATGATCTCTTCTGGATCACCGCCGCCGCGGACAACGCCGAAGCCGCCCTGAAAGCGGCCGGCATCCTCGCCGCCGCCAACCCCGAACTGTCGGCACAGAACTGATACCAAACACCCTTTTATTCCAAACAAATACCGTCGAAAACGGAATCCTTTTTTGGAGGAGATCACCTATGCCGGAAGTAACAACCGCTCAGATCAAAGCAAAACTTGTCGAACTCCGGGAGCGCCTCGCGGCGCTCACCGCCGAGACTTCCGCGATGCCGGAAGGCAGCGCGCGCGACCTCGCCTCCCTTGAGCGCGAGACCGCCGAAAACCTCATGACCGCTATCGAAAACCGCCGGACGGAGGGCCCGGCGTTCGCCACTCTCCTCGCCCGGATGCAGTACATCTACCAGGCAAAGGCCGGGGAGCTCGCCCCGGACGAGATCGAAACGAAAGCGGCCGCCATGGGCAAAAACCGCCGCTTTGTCGATACGTTCGCCAGAGGCACGAGCAACGACGCGCGTATGGGCCTGCTCGACACCCTTTTCGGCGGCACGCGTACCGAACATATCACAAGCTGGCTCCGTGACATCGAGAACAACGTGACCGTGGACTACGCCGCGGCGTTCGAGACGCTCTGCACCGAGCCCGAGGGCGAGGCGCGCGAAGCGCTCCGGACACGTTTCCTCTCGATGGGCGTCACCAACGAGGGCATCCGCATGGAGGACTACCTGAAAGCGAAGACGCCGGAGGATATCTACGCCGTCATGACCGACCCGCAGCTCGAGCGGGACCACGAGGCCGCCGCGGCGATCTACGCGGAGATCGGCCCGAAGGACGAAAACATCGAGACCTACCCGAAAACGCTCCGCCCGTCGCAGCCCGACCCGGAACCGATTCCCGCCTTTCTCGCACGGACGTACTTCTATTTCTACGATTACTCCGGCACGGAAGAGGCGCAGCGCTCCAATCAGAAAATGACGGACCGGCTCCATTCCGATCTGCCGGAAGACCGCGAGTACCAGAAGGAATTCGCCCGTGAGATCATCAATAAGATGCTCGCCGTCCCGGACGAGAAGCTCTGCCCGAAGAATCTCGAAGAAGCGGCCGCGCTCTACCGCGAAGACCACTATCTGATGCGCGCGATGTTCACGGCGGAATCCTTCCTCGGCACCATGAACAACGACTACGATATCCCCGACGATATCCGCGACGCCGTCCTGCACAAGTCCGGTCTGCTCCAGCAGAACGTCATGCGGTACGCTTCCATGTTCAAAATGGCGGCGTCCGAGCACTACGGCGACATGGCGCTCGTGAACGAGATCGATGCCGACGAGCTCGCCCATACGGCGGAGCACGTGAAAAACGATCCCGAGCTGATGATGGCGCTTCTTGAATACACCGCTGCCCGCAAGGACGTCGGCAGCGACGCGTACCTGGGCGACACCCACGTGCTTCCCGACGGCGGGAAGTACGACGGCCTGCGTCTCGAAGAGCCGCAGATCAGACCCGTGGCGCAGACCGCCGCGTTCGCCGACGTGCCCCTGCAGATGATGACCGCACCCGAAAAGCCGACGGCTCCCGGCGGCTGGGCGACGTTCTGGCACCGTTTCGGCTTCTTCCAGAGAGAATTCACCGCGTACGAGGCGGCGATGACCGAATACAACCGTCAGCTCGAACAGTACAACGCCGCCGTCGAGGCGCAGAACGTCGAGCGCGCGGCTCACGCCTCGTGGCGTGAAGCGAACAACGCCCGCATGCGCGGCGACATGAACAATGCCCGCTCCTTCGCCGATCTTGCCAAAGAGGCAGGACCGCAGTACAAGGCCGTTCTTGACGAGGCATTCGCCGGGATCGAAGAACGCTCGGGCGGCGTGATCAACCGTCTCGACTACATCATGATCGGCGGCAGAACGCTCCGCGCCCTCCTCATGGAGGAATACGTCAAGACGCACCCGGGAACGCTCGCGCCCCGATACGCCGACCTTGCCGAAAAGGATTTCGTAAATGAGTCCGCGGCAAACGGCCACGTCTACGACATCATCCTCGCCGCCGCCCTGCAGGGCCGCGACGTCAGATACCTCCGTCCCGATCCGCTCTCCGGCAAACTCGTGCCGGGCGCAGACGGCAAGATTCCGGAATACACGCTCGGCGAGCCGAACGCACTCGTGACGGCGGGCACGATGGAACGAGGCCAGCTCAAAGCCGAAGCCGAAACGGCCGTCCCGCTGAACTTCATCGGCGCGGACGACGCGCGCCAGCGCATCACGGACGCCGAGAACTGCAAGGCCGCCGTCAAGCAGCTCAACTACTGGGAAGTCGTCTCCTGCAACATCAGCGTCAACCCGATGCTCCGGAACATGTTCCTCAGCGACTGGGAAAAGACGAACGGCGTCGATCTTCAGAAGCTCAAGATCGTCAACAACCTGACCGTCTCCCGCACGATCATGCAGAATCTCTCCATCGCCTACCTGATCTCTCAGGAAAACATGACACCGCGCGAGGCATACGATCCGGCGTACCGTCCGGAACACAAACAGCGCGTCGGCGCCATGATCGCCTCGATGGCGACCGATCCGAACTGCGACTGCCGCCTGCTCGCCAAATACGCCGTGGACGGCATGGCCCGCATCGGCGAGATCATCGACGAGAAGCTTGCCGGGCTCGACCTTGCGGACGACAAGACGCTCATGTCGCCCGAGCTGCAGGAAGTCTACTGCCTCATGCAGGCAGACTTTGACCTCATGCAGGACTTCTACAAGGAAGGCAAGACGAAAGACGCCGCAAAGGTCGCCATCGCCGAAAAGTACGACATCGACATCTCCGACGACGCGGCGATCGAGCAGGCGTTCGATAAACTCTCGTGCAAGGCAGACCTCGTCTCGAACACCCTCTCCGCGATCCTTGACGGCCGCGTCACCGGTGCGCGGCTCTGCACCGGCGCGGTCTACGACCTCGACGTCGGCAAGGGCGAGATGCTCATCTCGGAAATGACGCGGAAGATCCTCTCCCGCGAAATGAAGGCGGGCAAACCCTTCTCCGAAGTATTCGACAACGAATCCGTCCGCGCCCTGAAGTTCCTGCAGACGTATCCCGGTTCCGTACAGGGCGGTACCGTCAATCAGAAAGCGTTCATCGAGAGCGGCGACGTCAGAACGATGGACGACGGCAGAAAGTATGCGACGCATGTGCTCGCCGGCGGCCTCGCCAAAGAATGCCGGATCAAGATCGAGGGCTTCGACATCCATTTCGCCTACGACCCGACCGGCGCCTTCAAGGGCAGCGAATACCGCGACTTCGTCCCGCCGAAGATGCCTGTCGAGCCGAAGCCCGAGGTGAAAAACCCGCCCGTCATCGGCTGATCTTCCCCGCACAGCAGTTCTTTCCGCATAACAGCAAAAAGCTCCTCCGTCGGACGTATCCGACGAGAGGAGCTTTCTTTATGCATTTACTGTTTTGCGGGAATCAATCCGTGTCACGATCGAACGCGGCGCAATGGAAACTGCCGCCGCTGTACGTCAGCGGTGCGTCGTTAATGAAAACCGTGCCGCCAATGAACTCAAAAGAAAACGTCGGCTCGC
>JAKSPV010000034.1 GCA_024404475.1 Clostridia bacterium
GGCGGCGGCTTTCGCCGCGATGTCGTGCGTGGGCGTGCCGCCCTGCGTGCCCGGGAAGTTCGCCTTGTTGTTCTTCTTCGCGAGTTCTTCGTCGTTCGTCAGGATCATGCCGCCGCGCGGGCCGCGGAGCGTCTTATGCGTCGTGGTGGTGACGATGTCGGCGTACGGCACGGGAGACGGATGCAGACCGGCGGCGACGAGGCCGGCGATGTGCGCCATATCGACCATCAGCATGGCACCGGCGTCGTGCGCGATCTTCGCGATGCGCTCAAAGTCGATGATGCGCGGGTACGCGCAGGCACCGGCGACGATCAGCTTCGGGTGATACTCGGAGGTGAGCTTTTCGATAACGTCGTAGTCGATGAAGCCGTTGGCGTCAACGCCGTAGGGGATGAAGTTGAAATACTTGCCGGAGAGGTTGACCGGGCTGCCGTGGGTGAGGTGGCCGCCGTTGTCGAGCGACATGCCGAGCACGGTGTCGCCGGGCTGGAGCAGTGCGAAGTAGACGGCGGTGTTGGCCTGTGCGCCGGAGTGCGGCTGCACGTTGGCGAATTTGGCACCGAAAAGCTTGCATGCACGTTCGATGGCGATGTTCTCCGCCACGTCCACACATTCACAGCCGCCGTAGTAGCGCTTTCCCGGATAACCTTCTGCATATTTGTTGGTGAGCGGCGAGCCCATGGCGAGCATGACCGCTTCCGAAACGACGTTTTCACTGGCGATCAGTTCCAGACCGCGGCGCTGACGGCCAAGCTCCGCCAGAACGGCGTCGCCGATCTCGCTGTCGTACTGCCGCAGCAGTTCAATGTTTTCGTTGACCATAACAAAATATCCCCCGATCGTATGGTAGAATAGAATACAGTTATCATACCACAAAACATGCGTGATTGCAACAGAAAGAGGCGGATTTCTCCGGAAGAAAACGGAGGTTTTCCGTTCTTTTTATTGACTTTGAGGGCCGGGGCGGGTATAATAGAGAAAAGAAGACCGCGGAAAGGAGCGCTCCCATGACACCGACGAAACTCATGATCTCGTCCTCCAAGGGAGGAATCGGAAAATCGACCGTTTCCGTCGGGCTGGCGCACGCGCTCACGGAGCTCGGGAAAACCGTTCTTCTCGTCGATCTCGACTTCGGCAACTGCTGCCTCGACATGCTCCTCGGGCTCGAGGACGAGGTGCTCTTCACCGTCGCCGACCGCGAGACGGTGCTCCGCGATCCCGCGGGTGTCCTTCTGCATCCGGACTGGCCGGAAGGAGACCGGCTCTTCTTCTGCCCGGCGCCGCGCGGCGGACAGTACAACCCGGAGATCGGCTCGCTCTGCGAGGTGCTCCGCGCCCTCGAGGACGCCTGCCGTCCCGATTTCGTACTGCTTGACACCGCCGCGGGGATCGAGCTGCCCCGTGCGCTCGCAGGCGCGTACGCCGAGGGTGCCCTGCTCGTTGCCTCGCAGATGCCGGTGTCGCTCCGCGCCGCGGAAAACACCGCCCGTGCGCTCGAAGACCTCGGTCTTTCGCACGTCCGGCTTGTGATCAATAATTTCGATCCCGACGCCGTCCGCTCCGGCGAGAGGTGCGGGATCCTTGCCGCGATCGACCAGGCGGCCGCACAGACCGTCGGTGTGATCCCGCGCGACCGCGAGCTGATGCTCGCGGCGGAACGCGGAGCGCTTCCGGGGCGTAAATCGCCCGCCGCGCGGGCCTTCCGCAACGTCGCACGCCGCCTTATGGGAGAAGGAGTCCGACTCTTTGACGGCATTCCCTCGCTTCGCCTGAAAAAACTGCTCTGACCGCTTCGCTCCCGCATCCCCTCGAAAGGAAAGGTATTACCATGGAAATCGCTCTCATCGCCGACGACTCGAAGAAGGAACTCATGACCCAGTTCTGCATCGCCTACTGCGGAATTCTGTCGAAGCACAATCTCTGCTCGACGAACACGACGGGCAAGTTGGTATCGGAGGCGACGGGGCTTGAAATCGAAAAGCTCCTGCCGGGCTCTCACGGCGGCACCTCGCAGATCTCCTCGCGGATCTCGTACAACGAGATCGACATTTTGCTCTACTTCCGGAGCACGAATCCGAACGAGCGGTTCAAGGAAGCGGAGTACGAGATGCTCCGGATGTGCGACATGAACAACATTCCGGTGGCGACGAACATTGCGACAGCGGAGACGCTGATCACCGCGCTCGACCGGGGCGACCTCGACTGGCGCGAGATCGTGAACCCGCGCTCGGCGTACAACCTGCGGAAGAACGGGGAAAAAGGATAACAGCCGTGGGACTGTCGTGCGGAAACGCGGCAGCCCCGCGTTTGCTTTTCCCCCTGCGCTTTGATTTTCACGGCGCCGTCGGCGCCTTAGGAAGGAACCTTATATGAGCAAACCCATCCGCATTCTGATGCTCGGCGACGTCGTCGGCCGCGAGGGCACGAGCTACCTCGCCGCAGGCCGGCGCCTTTCGTCGCTCCGGCGCTCGCTCGGCGCCGACTTCGTCATCGTCAACGGCGAAAACGCTGCAGAGGGCAACGGTCTTCTGCCGAAGACCGCCGAGGAACTCTTCGACGCCGGCGCCGACGTCATCACCGGCGGCAACCACACGTGGCGCCGCCGCGAGCTGACCGACATGCTCGACGAGCGAGCCGAACTGCTCCGCCCGGCGAACTACCCCGACGCGGCCGCCGGTCACGGCTGGGGCATTTTCCCCTGCGGGATGAAGCAGCTTCTCGTCATCAATCGGATCGGCTGTGTCGAAATGGAGCCGGTCGCCTCACCGTTCGAGACGGCTGACCGCATCCTCGCCGCGGAGAGGGGCAAATTCGACCTCTGCGTCATCGACTTCCACGCCGAGGCGACGAGCGAGAAGATCGCGCTCGCGCGGTATCTCGACGGCCGCGTCACGGCAGTTGCCGGGACGCACACGCACGTACAGACCGCGGACGCATCCGTCTTCCCCGGCGGCACGGGCTACATCACCGACCTCGGGATGTGCGGCTCGCCCGCCGGCGTCCTCGGCGTCAAAACCGAGGCGATCCTCAAAAAATTCCTCGTCAAGACGCCCGTCTTCTTCGAGCCCGCGACGGGCAGCGTGGAGGGGCACGGCGCGCTCTTCACCGTCGATCCCGCGTCCGGCCGCTGCACCGCGGCGGAGGCGATCTCGTTCTGAGTAACATGGGACGCCTTTTGAAAAGGCGCCCCACACCCCTGCGAAAACTTTCGGACGGTTCCCGGCCGCGCCCATACAGCCGGGTGCAAGTCCGAACGATTTGCACGATCTAAATTGGTGATGCAGGACAATTTTTAAGTTTTTCGGGGTGCAGGGGCGCTTTTGCAAAAGCGCCCCGCGTCCTCCCCATGGAGGTGCCGTTATGAACGGAGCCGCGTACATTCTTTCGTTCCTCAAAGAAAAGCACGTCGGGACGGTGTTTGCCTATCCGGGCAGCAGCGTTCTGCCGCTCTATGCCGCGCTCTGCGGAAGCGGCATCCGCGTGGTGCTCGCCCGGCACGAGCAGGGCGCCGCGCACGAAGCCGTCGGCTACGCGAAAGCGACGGGACTCCCCGGCGTCGTGGTAGCGACGTCCGGTCCCGGGGCGACGAATCTCGTCACCGGCATCGCCGACGCATATCTGGACAGCGCACCGCTGCTCGTCATCACCGGGCAGGTCGCCTCCGGCGCGATCGGACGCGACGCGTTCCAGGAAGCCGACATCATGGGCATCACGATCCCGGTCACGAAGCACAACTACCTCATCAAAAAGCCGGACGATCTGCCGTGCTCGCTCGAGGAGGCGTACCGCGTCGCGACGTTCCCGCGCATGGGCCCCGTCCTCGTCGATATCACCGGCGACGTTTTCGACGCCGAGATCCCCGCGGAGGCAACGCGATTTGAGTGCCTCCTGCCGCGCCACCACCAGAACGATTTCCGGCTCCGGCAGGCCGCGCTCGACGTCCGCGCCGCGCTCGAAAAAGCCGAAAAGCCGCTCCTCCTCGTCGGAGGCGGCGTAGCCGCCGCCGGTGCGTCCGAATCGCTCCGCGCGCTGGCCGGCGCCGGGCACATCCCCGTCGTTGTCACCATGATGGGCCGCGCCGTCGGCGCGGGCGACGGGTTCCCCGAGCTCGTCGGCATGGCGGGCGTCTACGGAACACGCGAGGCGAACGAAGCGCTCGCCGACTGCGATTTGCTTCTTGCCGTCGGCACACGGTTCTCCGACCGCACCGTGCCGGACGCCGCCGCGCTCGAAAAAGGGCGGACGATCGTCCACGCCGATCCCGACTCCGCGGAGCTCGCGAAGAACGTCCGCGCCGACATCTGCGTCTGCTGCGGCGCCGTCCGCATGATCGAAATGCTCCGCGCGATCCTCGCCGATCTGCCCGAAGAGAAGAAAAACACGTTCGCCGCGTTCGCGGCGAAACACACGGCAAAGTCCCGCGAGAAAGGCGTCTTCGGGACGCTCTGCGGGGTGCTTGCCGCCTATGAAGCCGCGCATCCCGGCACGCGCGTCGTCGCCGACGTCGGCCTCGTCCAGACTGCGCTGGCGCGCGGGCTTGCGCTCCGGGAGGAGCGCGCATTCGTCACCTCGGGCGGTCTCGGCGCCATGGGCTTCGGCCTCCCCGCCGCGATCGGCGCCGCTTACGCGCTGGCTGACACCGGACGCGCCGCGGAAGGCACCCGCGTCATCACCGTCGCCGGCGACGGCGCGTTCCAGATGACCGCGCACGAGCTGCCGCTTCTCCGCCGTGTGCCCGTCCCCGTCAAGGCGATCGTTCTTGACAACGGCTCGCTCGGCATGGTCGCCGAGCTGCCGAACGGAAAAGGCGGCGTGTACGACCTGCCCGATAATCCCGATTTCGCGGCGCTCGCCGCCGCTTACGGCGTCCCCGCCGCCGCGGCGTGCGCGGGGGACGGCGGCCTTGCCGCTGCACTCGACGCGTTCCTCGCGTCGCCCGGAAGCGGCGTCTTCGTCATCGCAGAGTAGGAGAACGCTCCCTGTGCCCCCTGAACGACGCCAAGTAAGGCGTATTCGCACGTCTGCTTCCGTCGTTCCCCGAATATTGCCGCTGAGCGGCAATATTCCTACGTTTGTTTACTTCCAACTGCACCAATATCGGAACTGCACCCTTTTTGGGGTGCAGTTTTTTGTTGGGTGCATATCCGTGCAGTTGTCTGCACAAATCAGAAATCCTGCACTTGCGCCGTGCAGGTTCCTGTATTGGAGAGGTCGAAAACCTTTTTGAGGGTTTCGTGGTGTGGGGCGTTCGATTTGCACCCATCGTTGAAATTTCGCCGCAAGCGGTGAAATTTTGGGAACGAGCGAAGCCACATGCGGGACAAGATAAACGTCGCGCTCGTTCGTTGCAAAGTCCCCCACGTCGTTTCCCCGCCGAAAAAGTTCCCGCCGGATTGACTTTTTCCGAGATCCGTGATATAATATTCTATTCCAAAGAATCCGGAAAGGAGGCGCCGCCGTGGCCGAATTCAGCGACAAACACAAAGACCGCCGTTTTGACGACGGTGATTTCTGGCGCCTTCCGCCGAAGACGCGCGCCGTCGAGGCGCGGGAAGACCGCCCGATCGACCTCCCCGCCGTCCGTGTGCCGGAGGACAGCAGCGACACACCCACGTTCGCCATCCCGGAGCGGAAGGAGCCGGCGACGGGCGGCTCCGCCGACCGTTTCCCGAACGTCTTCGTCCGGCAGTCCTACGCCGGGCGCGGCGCAAGACGGAGCCGGGATGCCGCACGGACCGCGGCTGGCACACCGCCCCAGGCGGATCTTCTCGTCTCCTACGAGCCGGACAACGTTCTGATCCACAAGGTCAGCGTCTACCGCTGGCCGAACAAATACCATTTCTATGAGAAATTCATCCGCAACGCGCACCTCAGCCACACCGCCGTCGGGCACGAATGCCCGCGCGTGCCGTTCTTCTCGTACATCCCGCAGTACAGCCAGCTGACGAGGGCGCAGGCGCACTACTATTTCTGGTTCCGCGACAACGCCCGCGAGGGGCGCTACCTCGAAGCCGACGTCTCCTACGTTCTGCTTTACGTCTACGAGATCATCAATCTTCCGGACGAGATCGAGCCGCGGGAAGGCGCCGTGCTGCTCTGCCGGCTCTGGAACGCCTACCGCAGAGCGCACCGCGAACTCGACAAGTATCTTTCCGAGTGGCTGTGCGACTACTGCCTCATCCACGCGATCCCGCTGCCCGCCGAGGCGGCGCCGCTCGTGCCCGCCGCCGTCCGCTGCTCGACGCTGCCGGAATTCTATTTTTCCGCCGGCATGACCGGGGACGACCTTTCCGGATTTGCCGCGGCGCTCATCGCCGCCGCGTCCGATTACGACTGCAGAACGAGCCGCTACTACGACGGCTTCCGTGAGGCTTTCGACACGGCGATCCCCGGTGCGGTCGCGGCGGCCGTCACGCGGATGCGCGACTGCCAGACGGGCATCTTCTCGCCCGACGCGACGAAGACGATCAAGCACTCCCGCGACGCGTTCTGCGGCTCGCTCTGCGAGCACAACGTCAAGCGCCGCATCGACGTCGAACTTTCGTCTCTCGCGCGCTCGCACGAATTGCGGACGAGCGTCACCGCGACGGTCAAGTACGCCGAGAACCGGCTCCGCACCGCGATGCATCTCAAATCGCGGCTTGCCGCGACGGGACTTCCCGACGACGCGAAAGCGGCGATCGACGCGTATTTTGCCGCCGCCTACCCCGACAGCGTCCGTCCGGACGAGGTGACGCCCGCCTACGAGGCGTTTTACGATGCGCCGGACACGCCGTTCACGCCGGAGGCCGCCCGAAAGATTGAAGAGAGCTCGTGGGAGATGACCGCGCTCCTCGAGGGGACGCGGGAGGAGCCCGCGCCGTTCGCCGTACCGGCGGAGGACGCCGCGCTGTCGTTCGCCGCGTTCGCGGCGGAAGCGACGCCGGAGAAAACCGCGGCCGAAAAAGAAGAAACGCCCGACGGACTTATCCGTGGGGCGCTGTGCGCCGTGCTTGACGGCGCCGGACTGGAAAATTACTGCCGGGCAAGAGACCTCTTCCCGGACGACGTGGCATCACGCGTCAACGAGGCGGCGTACGACCGCATCGGCGACGTGGTGCTTGAAAAAACGGGCGCCGGCTGGACGCTCGTCGAAGATTACAGAGAGGACGTGGAATCATGGAGCAATACGTAAGCCGGAACGAGGGCAAAGTGCCGCGCCGCGTGCTCGGCGCGCTTCTGGCGTCGGTTTCCGCCGGCGTCGTCCCGCGCTTGGGCGCCCCGTATATCGCCATCGGCCGCACGGAGGAGATCACCGCGATCGCCTCCGATCTCGCGCGCGTCGCAGACGGCGAGGGCGCCATGCGCTTCGTCATCGGACGGTACGGCAGCGGCAAATCGTTTCTCATGCAGCTCGTGCGCGGCTACGCCGCGGAGAACGGCTTCGTCACCGCGGACGCCGATCTTTCCCCGGAGCGCCGGCTGACCGGCTCGGGCGGCGTCGGCGTCGCCACGTACCGTGAGCTGATGAAAAACCTCTCGACGAAATCCGCGCCGGACGGCGGCGCCCTCCCCGCGATCATCGCGCGGTGGTTCACCACGCTGTCGGAGACGCTCGTCGCCGAGGGGCTCTCGCCCGCGTCACCCGCGTTTGACGAGGCGT
The DNA here is from genome assembly GCA_024404475.1 of Clostridia bacterium. Taxonomy (GTDB): domain Bacteria; phylum Bacillota; class Clostridia; order Oscillospirales; family CAG-272; genus JAKSPV01. The sequence goes on from JAKSPV010000034.1 coordinate 7,643, forward strand.
TTGAGAAACGCATTTACACGTCGCTCCGCTCGCTCGAAACGTTCGTCGGCGGTTTCGACTTCGCGGCGGTGCTCGGTGCGTATTTCCGCGCCTACCGCGCCGGGGACGACGACCGCATGAGCGCGTGCCTCCGCTGGCTGCGCGGCGAATGGAACACCCGCACCGAGGCGCGCGAGGCGATCGGTATCCGCTCGCTCGGCATCGTCACCGACGACACGTGGTACGACACGCTGAAACTGCTTGCCGCGTTCGTCCGGCTCGCCGGGTACGCCGGACTCTGCGTCTTCATCGACGAGGGCGTCAACCTTTACAAGATCACGAACCGCGTTTCCCGCGAGGCGAACTACGAAAAGATCCTCGCGATGTTCAACGACACGCTGCAGGGCCGTGCCGAGGGGCTGTTTCTCGCCCTCGGCGGCACGCCGCAGTTTCTCGAAGATCCGCGCCGCGGGCTCTTCTCCTACGAGGCGCTCCGCAGCCGGCTTTCCGACGGTCGCTTTGCCGCCGCCGGGCAGTTCAAGTCGCTGATGGGGCCTGTTGTCAGGCTCCGCCGGCTCTCCGACGGGGAGCTGTACGCGCTGCTGCTCCGTCTTCGCCGGTTGCACGGCGACTACCACGGCACGGAGCCACGCATCACGGACGGGGAGATCGGGGACTTTCTCACGGCGTCGCTCGCCCGCGCCGGTGCCGACGAGATGATGACGCCGCGCGAGATCATCCGTGATTTCGTCACGCTCCTCGACCTGCTTCTGCAAAACCCGGAGGCGGACGTTTCCTCTCTCGTCGGCACGCTCCGCGCCGCGGAGAAGCGGGAAGAGGCGAAACCGAACGACAAGCCCGCCGGGATCGCGATCCCGACGATCGAGCTCTGACGGAGGCAAGCCATGAACAACGAATGGAAAGAAGAACTGTATAACCTCTCCGCGGCGCGTGCCGCGACGACCGTCTGGTTCATCTCCGACGTCCAGCGGACGGATATGGACGAGATGAAGTACCGGCTCGACCTTGCCGGCCGGGACGTGCGCTCGCTCGGTCTCGCCCCGGACAAGATCATCCACCTCGGCGACGCCGTGCAGGGCAAAGAGCCGGAGCGTCTGCGCGCGATGGCAGAGAAGCAGGCCGCGTGGCTCGACACGTTCGGCACACCCGTCTTGTTCGTCCTCGGCAACCACGACCTCGATCTCGCGTCGTCCCCCGACGGCGGGACCGTTCCCGCCGCGTTCTTCCGCGACGAGGTGCTGAAAAGACCCGCGTGGCAGACGACCGAAAAGATCAGCGACGCCTTTTTCCGCGCCGAGGTCGGCGACGTCGTCCTCTACTGCTTCTCCGACTGCATGGCGGAGGACGGCGCGTGGCGCGCCCGCTTCGGCGAGGTGCAGGGCGAGACCGAAAAGTGCCCGTACAATGAAGACTTTTACGCCGCGCTGCGCGAGAAAATCGCCCGGGAGGAAAAGCCCGTCATCACCGTGTCGCATTACGCGTACGCGGGCGGTGCGCGTCCCTCCTCGCGGATGTCCCGTCTGATGCCCCTGCCGGCGAACGTCCGGCTGCACTTCCACGGCCACGCGCATATCGGCGCGCTCGACGTCTGCTACGAGAGCGCGTTCCGGCGGCTCGGCTGGGTGGACTGGCACGACGTGCCCGAGATCAACGTCTCCTCGCTCAGCGGCGAGGAGGACGGCTCCTGCATCCGCTCCGTGATCCTCCACCTCTACGAAGACGGCACGGCAGGCATCTTCTTCCGTGACCACTCGAAGGGATGCTTTGAGGAATGTTTCTTCCCGTCACCGGAAAACCGCGCCGAGGGGCTGTCCGATTATCTCTCGACGCACCCCGGCTTCCGGTGGTACAAATAATCCGATTTGAAAGGAGAAAGCGCCATGGCTGACGTAAACGGCACCGCCGTCTGGGAGCGCTACGCGCCGTTCATCCGCGAGTTCATCTATTCGCACGGCTGGCAGTCACTCCATGAAGTCCAGCTCGAGGCCGCGCACGTCCTCTTCGACACCGAAGACAACCTGCTCCTTCCCTCGACGACCGCCTCCGGCAAGACCGAAGCCGCTTTTTTCCCGATCCTTTCCGAATTTTACGAAGACCCGCCCCGGAGCGTCGGCGCGCTCTACATCGCGCCGCTCAAAACGCTCATCAACGACCAGTTCGGCCGCATCACGGAGCTGACCGAGGAGGTCGGCATCCCCGTCTGGCACTGGCACGGCGACGTCGCCGCGTCCCATAAAACGAAACTGCTCAAAAACCCCGGCGGTATTTTGCAGATCACCCCGGAGTCGCTCGAAAGCATGCTCATGCGCCGCGGCGGCGACGTCGTGCGGCTCTTCGCCGACCTGCGCTATATCGTCATCGACGAGATCCATACCCTGACCGGCAGCGACCGCGGCAACCAGATCCTGTGCCTGCTCTCGCGCCTGCAGCGCATGATCGGGCATAAGCCCCGGCGCATCGGTCTGTCCGCGACGATCGGCGACGCGCGTCTCGCCGCCGAGTGGCTCGGCGCCGATTCGGGACGCAGTACCTACGTCCCGGAGCTTCCGCCCGCGCGCGTCGCCTGGCGGCTCGGCATGGAGCATTTCTACGTCGCCACCCAGCCCTCCGCGCCGCCGACCGGCGGCGGAAAATACACCGCCGGCGTCGCAAATTATATCCCCGTCGATCCCGAAGCATTTGAAAGCGCCGCCGACGTGCCCCCGGACGAGGAGGTGCGGCCCCGGCTCACGATCGAACAGGCCGCCGAAGACCCCGGCTACGCCTACGTCTACGACGCGACGAAGGGCAAAAAAGCCCTCGTCTTTTCCAACTCCCGCGAGGAGACCGAATACCTCACCGCCACGCTCCGGCAGATCGCCGAAGAGCGGGGCGAGCGCGACGTCTTCCTCATCCACCACGGCAATCTGTCCGCTTCGCTCCGCGAGGAGGCCGAGGCGAAAATGAAAGACGACGCGGAAAACGTCGTCACCTGCGCCACCGTCACGATGGAGCTCGGCATCGACATCGGCCGGCTCGAGCGCGTCGTGCAGATGGGCTCGCCGAACAGCGTCTCGTCGTTTCTCCAGCGCCTCGGGCGCAGCGGCCGCCGCGGCGATCCGCCGGAGATGCTGATGGTCTTCCGCGAGGAAAACCCGCTCCCGAACGCGCCGCTCCCGCAGCTCATGCCGTGGGAACTGCTCAAAGCGATCGCCGTCGTGCAGCTCTATTTGGAAGAACGCTTCATCGAGCCGCCGGCCTTCCGCCGCCGGCCGTACAGTCTCCTTTTGCAGCAGACGCTCGCGATCCTCTCGGGCAGCGGCGCCATGACGCCGCGCGCGCTCGCCGAGCGCGTCTTGTCCCTCCCGCCGTTCGCGGAGGTGACAAAAGAGGAATACAAGACGCTGCTCACCTCGATGCTCGAACAGGACCTCCTCGAAATGACCGAGGAGGGCGAGCTTCTGCCCGGGCTCATGGGCGAGCGGCTCACCGCGTCGTTCAAGTTCTTTGCGGTGTTCAAGGACAGCGAGGACTTCACGGTGCGCTGTGAGTCGGACGAGATCGGCACGATCACGACGCCGCCTCCGGTCGGCGACCGCTTCGCGCTCGCCGGGCGTGTCTGGGAGGTCGAGGAGCTCGACATCCCGCGCAAACTGATCTACGTGAAAGCCGTCAAGGGCAAAATGGAGATCGCGTGGCCGGGCGACGCCGGCGAGGTGCACACGAAGATCCTCCGCCGGATGCGCGAGGTGCTCCGCGAGGACACGGAATACCCGTATCTCTGCGAGGGCGCTTTGAAACGTCTCCGCACGGCACGCGCCGTCGCGCGCGCGACGGGGCTCTGCGACAAGCCGATCGTCCACCTCGGCGGGTACACGTGGGCGCTGTTCCCGTGGCTCGGGACGCGCTCGTTCCGGACGCTCCGGAAGTACATCCTCACCCACTCGTCGCCGTACCGGCTCTCCGGCATGGAGTACGAGGGCTCGTATTACATGATGTTCCGCCTCGAAGGCGCGGACGCCGACGGCGTGCGCTTCTGGGAGGACATCGAATCGAACATCCGCGATTTCGGCATCGACACCGACGAGCTCGTCGGCCCCTCCGAAACGCCGTGCTTCGAGAAGTACGACAACTTCGTGCCCGGCGAGCTGCTCCGCCTCGCCTACCGCGACGACAAACTGCGGGTGGACGAGATCACGAAAGACTTTGCGTAGTTCCCCGCACCTATATGAAAACGCCGAGGCCAAATGCCACGGGTGGATAAGGAAGTTTTTGAATGTAGATTATGTACTGCATAATC
>JAKSPV010000035.1 GCA_024404475.1 Clostridia bacterium
ATTTGCACATACCCTCCGCTCCCCGTGCCACGGCACGGGGAGCTTTTTGACGCGCGAAACTTCTGCACGAACTGAATGGTGCGGCAGGAAAGCGTTTCAGTTTTTCGGGGTTAAGGGGTGCTTTTGCAAAAGCATCCCTTGCGAGTCCCCGTAAGAAAGTCGGAAAAGTCCTGTTTTCTCTTCTCCATTTTCCTAACGCGGCGGGCGGCCGGTTTGGTAATATTTTAGTAAATCAGTACAAGGGGGATCATCCGATATGGCTTTTTCAGCGTCGTCGAACAGAATTTACCGCGTCGCCGTCATCGGCACAGGCATGATCGCGACTTGCGCCCATTTGCCCGCACTTTGCGATATGCCGGAAAAATACGAAGTCTGCGCCGTGTGTGACCGCTCGGTAGAAGGTGCCGAAAAAGCGGCAAAACAGTTTGGCATCCCCTCGTGGTACACAGACGCCCGGGAGATGTTCGAACGCGAGAAGCCCGAGATTGCCGTCATCTGCACGCCGAACATGTTCCACAAACCGTACGTCATGATGGCGCTCGAATACGGCTGCCACGTCCTCTGCGAGAAACCGATCGCATTTTCCTACGCCGACGCCGTCGAGATGTACGGCACCGCGGAAAAGAACGGCCTGCTGCTGGAAGCGTGCCAGACGCTCCGTTTCAGCCCCGACCGTCTCGCGGCAAAGACGCTGATCGACCGCGGCGAGGTCGGCGAGATCTACGCGGCGCGCGCGATGTACCTGCGCCGGCGCGGCATCCCGACCTGGGGCAGATTCCACATCAAAGAATTCAGCGGGGGCGGTGCCTTCATCGACCTCGGCGTGCATATGCTCGATTCCGCCGTGTGGCTGATGGGCAACCCCACGCCGCGCGAGGTCATGGCTTCGTTCTCGAAACGCATCCCGTTCGAGTTCGCCGGTGCTGAGGCCAGCGGTGCTTTCGCCGGCGGCGCCGACTCGTCCCGCTTCCGCCCGGAGGACATGGACGTCGAGGAGTTCGCGATCGGCACCGTGCGCTTTGAAAACGACGCGATGCTCGAATTCAATATCACCTGGCAGGTGAACGCACCGTCCGAGATCTCGCTCCGCCTCATGGGCGAGAAATGCGGCATCGATCTGCCCGCCGGCAAAATCTACCGGAGCATCGATACCGACAACGAGCTCAAGATCACGGACAACACGTTCAACGAGCGGCCGTTCTACGGTCACCGGTGCCTCATCGCCGATTTCTACGAGACGCTCTCCGGCAAAAAGCCGCTGTTCGTCCTGCCGTCAGAAACGCTCCACGTTTCCGCGATCCTCGAGCTGGCGACGCGCTCCGCAGAGGAGAAACGCGCCGTTGCGTTCAGCGAGATCTGGTAACAAACACAAAAAGAGACGCCCGCACTCACCGAGTGCGGGCGTTTTTCAGTGATTCAGCTTGTAGAAGAGGTCGGAGAAGACGTCGTCGCGGTAGATGTTCCGGAGGATGCGGATCACGGGGCGGCTCTCGTCGGGCTTGTCCCAGCGGAGGTCATCGGTCACGCGCGGCGCCGGCACGAGCTTCGTTTCCATGTACTGCGGCTTCACCACGGCGGCGATCGCCGCGATGTCCCAGATGACCTTCGACGCCGCGAACGGCTCGTCCGCGGGGATGTGCGAGGGGTTCCAGTTCGTCTTGCGGCGGACGATGTCGGTGAGGTACGTCCCGATCTCGGTCTTGCCGTCGAGGAAGTGTTCAAGTTCCCAGACGGTCGTCGTCAGCCCGCGCACGATGTTGTACGCCGGCATGAGCAGCAGCGGCACGCCCGAGTCCAGAAGGAAATTCGACGCGGGAAGGTCCTGCCGGATGTTGTATTCGAGGCAGTCCGGCCAGTCGAGCGCGTGCCCGCCGAGGAAGATCACGACGATCTTTTCGGCGATCCGCGGCTCCAGCATGAGTGCGGAAGCGACGTTCGTCGGGCAGCCGATCACGCAGACGTAGAGCGGATCGTCCGCGGAGCGCGCCATTGCCCGGGAAATAAGGTCGGAGACGGCGTCGGATGCGACCGGCGCCGCGGTGATGTTGTCTGCCGGCGTGCCGTCTTCCTCGACGAGGAACTGCGGCTTGCCATGCGCGATGTCGTCCCAGTTCAGCCGCTTGCCGTGCGTGTAGCGCGCCGCGCCGCGGAAGACGGGGATCTCGCCGTTATCCATGCCGATCATGGAGAGAATGTGGTGGATCTCGCCGAAGCTCAGCTCCATGCCCTCGCCGGGGTCACGGACGCCGGGATGCGAGAACGGCGCGGCGTAGACGGCCTCGAGGACGGTCTCGCCCATCCGGTGCGCCTTGGCGGCGTAGGCGAGAGCGAACTGGTCGTCTTCTTCGTTGAACGTGTCGGTGTCGAGAACGATATGGTTGACCTTGCCGCGCGGCGGCGTGAGCCGCGCGAGGCGGAATTCATCGGTGAGTGGATACATGGCGGAGATGTCCTTTCTTTTTACTGATATAACGGGGATCATTCCCCGTCGAAGAGCGGTGTGGAAAAATACCGCTCGGCGGTGTCGGGGAGCACGGTGACGACCGTTTTGCCAGGGCCGAGGACGCGCGCGAGGCGGCGTGCCGCGGCGACGTTCGTGCCGCTGGAAATGCCGCACATGATGCCCTCGAGCCGCGCGAGGTCGCGCGCCGTCTGGATCGCTTCGTCGTCGGAGATAATGCAGATGTCGCTGTAAATTTCGCGATTGAGGATCGGCGGGATCAGCCCGTCGCCGATGCCCATTTGCAGGTGCGTGCCGATGCTGCCGCCGGAGAGGATCGCGGCGTTTTCCGGCTCGACCGCCCAGACGACGAGGTCGGAGTTGCGGCTTTTCAGCACTTCGCCGATGCCGGTGATCGTGCCGCCGGTACCGATGCCGGAGCAGAAGCCGTGGATCGGGCCTGCGACCTGCTCCATGATCTCGAGCGCGGTATGGTAGCGGTGCGCCATGGGGTTGGCTTCGTTCTCGAACTGCTGGGGAACGTATACGTTCGGGTCGTTTTTCGCCATGTCGAGCGCCGTTTTGAGGCACTCGGCGATGCACGCGCCGATGTTGCCGGCGTCGTGGATGAGGACGACCTCGGCGCCGTAGTGGCGCATGAGTTTCCGGCGCTCCTCGCTGACGGAGTCCGGCATGATGATCCGCGCACGGTAGCCGCGAACGGCGGCGACGAGCGCCAGCCCGATGCCCTGGTTGCCCGAGGTCGGCTCGACGATGACCGTGTCCTTGCCGATGAGCCCCCGGCGCTCCGCGTCGAGGATCATGTTCAGCGCCGTGCGTGTCTTGATCGACCCGCCGACGTTCAGCCCTTCGTATTTCACTAAAATCTCCGCGGCATCCGGCTCCGAAAGACGGTGCAGCCGGATGATCGGCGTCTTGCCGACGCAGGAGAGTACGCTGTCGTAGACCATACGTATTCCTTTCGGTGAGAGAAAGATACGATACTATTATATGCCGCCCTGCGAAAAAGTCAAGAGGGAAGCGCCGGGGGGGCGGGGCAGGGAGAGGTGCACTTTTGCCTCCTGTTGACAAAATCCCGCCGGTGTGCTATACTGTCCCTGTAAGGCAATCATCTGCAAAAGGAGTTTTTACCGATGACGGAAAACATTGAAACAACGCTCCGGCGCGTCGCGGAGGTCTTCCACCTCGAGGGCGAGTATCTCGGCTACCGCGAGATCAAGGTCGGGCACATCAACGAAACATATGAACTGCAATATCTGAGAAACGGACAGAACGTCGGCTACGTCGCGCAGCGGATCAATATGTACGTCTTCAAAAACCCGCGCATCATGATGCGGAACATCGACCTCGTCACGCGGCACATCTTCGAGAAGGAGCCGACGGCGGCGATGCACTTCCACCACACGGCGAGCCGTGAGAACTTCTGGATCACGGGCGGCGCATTCTGGCGCGTCTCCACGCTGATCCCCGGCATCGGTATCGAGGACGGCGCAGGCGCCGACGGCATGCGCTCCGCGGGACGTGCGTTCGGCATGTTCCAGGGGTACCTCGCCGATTTCGACGCGACGCTTCTTCAGGAGACGATCCCGGACTTCCACAATACGCGCAAGCGTTTTGATAACCTGTTCCGCACCGTCATCGACGACCCGTGCGGCCGCGTGCGGCTCTGCCGTGAGGAACTCTACTTCGCGCAGAGCGTCCGCGACCTCTGCTGCCGGATCACCGCCCTCTGGGAGAGCGGCGAGATGCCGACGCGCGTGACGCACAACGACACCAAGACGAACAACGTCATCCTCGACAAAGATACGCTCGAGCCGCGGTGCGTCGTTGACCTCGACACCGTGATGCCCGGTCTGATCGTCTACGACTTCGGCGACGCGATCCGCTACGGCGCGAACACGAGCGCCGAGGACGAGCGCAATCTCTCGAAGGTGGCGCTCGACGCTGAGTCCTACCGCGCGTTCGCGGAGGGCTTCATCGGCACGACCGCGAAGACGCTCACGGGGATCGAACTCGACAACATGGCGCTCGGCGCCGTGACGATGACGATGGAATGCGGCGTCCGCTTCCTCGACGACTACCTCTCCGGCGACAAGTATTTCAAGATCGACTATCCGGAGCACAACCTCGACCGCGCACGCTGCCAGTTCGCGCTGGCGCGGAACATGATCGCCCGTCTTCCCGAGATGAACGCGATCGTCCGCGAGATCTACGAGAGCGTGAAATAAAAAGAAACAGAAAGATCCGGGCTCGGAAGAGCCCGGATCTTGTTTGAGAAGGGCGATTTGACGATCTTCGCGTAGGGACGCGGGTAGGCGGGGGGCGTCGGGCGCTGTTTGCGGCAGATGATCAGCGTGCGCTCGCCGGCGCCGCGCGGCAGCTCGTACCGCCGGATCTCCGGCGCGGACAAACCGAGCGTCCGGAAAGCGCGGGCGGCTTCCGCCGCTTCCTCGTCGCCGCCGGGGCCTTTCATGGCAAGAAACGTCCCGCCGACGCGGAGAAAAGGCGCGCAAAGCTCCGCGAGGACGTTCAGCCGTGCGACGGCGCGCGCCGTCACGAAATCAAAGGCGGCACCGTATCGCGCCGCGGCTTCTTCCGCGCGCGCGTTGACTGCCGTGACGTTCGTTATCCCGACGAGGACGGCGGTTTCTTCGATGTAGCGGCATTTCTTTGCCGTCGCGTCCATCGCCGTGACGGAAATCTGCGGCAGCGCCGCCGCGACGGGCAGGGACGGAAAACCGCCGCCGGCGCCGACGTCGAGAAGAGTAGCGCTGTCACCGCGTTCCGCGATCAGCGACGCGGCGAAGAGCGAATCGACGACGTGCTTGATGAGCACCTCGTCCGGCTCCGTGATCGCCGTGAGATTGAACTGCTTGTTCGAGGTGATGAGCCGCTCCGTGAGAAGCCGCATTTTTTCGGCGGTGTCGGGGGCGGCAAAATCGTCGGGCAGCCCTGCCGCGCGGCAGGCGTCCGCGTAGGAAGACGCGTATGCGGCGTTGTCGCTGAGATCGGTCATGTGGCATCTTCCTTTCCGACGAGGCGGCGTGCCTCGTCTGCAATCTGTCGGGGCGTGAAGCCGAGCATCTCTTCCAGTTCCGCCACCGTTCCGGGCGGGACGAAGAGACCGCCGACGGCGCGGATCGTGATTTTGACCGTGCCGGAGAGAAGCGCGGCCAGTTTTTCGCCGACGCCGCCGGCGCGGACGCCCTCCTCGACGAAGAGGACCTGCTTCGCACCGCCGAGTGCGGCGCGGATCGTCTCCGTATCAAGCGGGCAGACGGTCAAAAGCTTGACGACACGGACGGAAACGTCCGGGAGAAGCGATGCTGCCTGCACGGCGTTCTCCGTCAGCCGGCCGTATGTAACGACGGCGATATCGGCGCCCTCCGGCCCCGTGTACTGTACCGCACCGAGATCGGTGAAGCCGGAGCGGTCACCGGCGCGCGGCGCGCCTTTCGGGTAGCGGACGACGGTCGCGCCGTCTTTGCCGATCGCTTCAGCGAGGGCGCAGCAGAGCTCCGCCTCTGTCTCGGGAGACACGATCGTGATCCCGGGCACGGACGAGAAGAGCGAGACGTCGTAGAGTCCCTGGTGCGTTCTGCCGTCGCCGGGAACGAGCCCCGCGCGGTCGAGCGCGAGGACGAAGGGTATCTTTTGCAGCGCGACGTCGTGGAACATCTGGTCGTAGACGCGCTGCGCGAAAGTCGAATAAAGAGCGCAGACGGGACGCTGCCCGCTGAGCGAGAGGCCGGCCGCGAAGGCGACGGCGTGCTCCTCGGCGATACCGACGTCATAGAAACGGTCGGGAAACCGTTTGGCAAATTCGGTAAGGCCGGTGCCGTCCGGCATCGCGGCGGTCACGGCGGCGATGCGCCCGTCTTTCTCGGCAAGGGCGCACATCGTTCTGCCGAATGCGGCGGAGAAGCCGGATGCGGGCTTCTGCGGAACGCCGGACGAGGGATCGAACGGCGAGACGGAATGGTAGACGTCGGGGTGCGCCTCGGCGTCCAGGTAGCCGGCGCCCTTGTGCGTCAGGACGTGGACGAGGCAGAGCCCACCGCGCTTTTTCGCGCCGCCGAGCACTTCCTCGAGCCGCGGAAGATCACCGCCGTCAACGGTGCCGACGTAGGGGATCCCGAGCTGTTCGAAAACGGTGGCCTGTCCGAGCAGCTTTTTCAGCCACTCTTTGACGCTTCTTGCGAAGCGAGCGAGACCGCCGCCGACGAGCGGGATGCGGACGAGCCCGTTTTCGAGCCGCCGCTTGAACGCGAAATACCGGGGGCTGGTGCGCACGCGCGTCAGGTACGCGGAGAACCCGCCGACGTTCTTTGAGATCGACATTTCGTTGTCGTTCAGAACGATCAGAAGCCGGAGGTCATGCGAGCGGATGCAGTTGTTCAGCGCTTCGTAGACCATGCCGTTCGTGAGAGCGCCGTCACCGACGACGCATACCGTCCAGCGGTCGCGCCCCGCGGCGCGGTCTGCCTCGGCCATGCCGAGCGCGATCGAGAGGGCGGAGCCGGAATGACCGGAGGAAACGGTGTCGTACGGGGATTCGCCCCGGCATGTAAAGCCGGAAAGCCCTCCGAACGTTCGGAGGGCGGAAAACCGGTCGGCGCGGCCGGTCAGAAGTTTATGGGTGTAGGACTGATGTCCGACGTCGAAGAGCAGGGTGTCCTCCGGCGTTTTGAAAACGCGGTGGAGCGCCAGCGTCAGCTCGACGGTGCCGAGATTCGACGCGAGGTGCCCGCCTGTTTGGGAAACGGTGCGGAGGATCGTGCCGCGGATCTCGCCGACGAGCGCTGTCAGCTGCTCGGAGGAAAGACTGCGGACGTCTTCGGGAGAGCGGATCGAATCGAGCATAAAGCAGTTCCGGGCGGCGGCCCGTCCTTTCGTTCAGTAGAAGGTCGCGACGGGGTCTGCCGGCTCTTCGGTCGGCACGGCGGAGGTGACGCGGACGACGGGACCGCGCCCCGCGTAGATCTTGTTCTCTTCGAGAACGAGCTTGCCGGTGAGGCGCATCCACGAGCCCTTGCCGAAAGCGCCGGCGCCGGGCCAGTAGCAAAGCAGGCCGGCGAACTGGATATCCGCGGCGCAGCAGTTCATCATGTGGCGTCCGCCGACGAACGTGCCGCCGGGGAGGGACGTGTCTCTTGCGCAGAGCGACAGGAACTCGACAGTCTTGCCGTCGTACTTCTCCATGTCGTCCATGAGGTCGGAGTAGAAGAGCGCGTAGTCCTTGTCCGCGATTTTGACGACAGGCGCGTCGATGTCGAACGGGAGCGGGTCTTCGATCGTGTCGGCCTCGCTGTGCCCGTCCTTGTATTCGTAGGCGATGTTGCAGCGGCGGTTGGACTGCCGGACGATGCGGTGGAGCGCCATCGTGTCGGTGTCGCCGTCGAGCCGGTTGAAGAGCACGACCTCGCAGCTTTTCAGCTTGTCGTAGACAAGGTTCCGCATGTTCGCGTTATAGGACGCGTACGACGCGGCGTCGGCGAACGTGATCTCCTGCGCGACGATCCAGTCCTCCGGCAGGGCGCTGTACAGCCCGTCGAGAAGCCACATGCCGTTGTATTCGATCATGACGCGCTCCGCCTTCGAGACTTTGAGCCACGTCTTGAAATTCTCTTCCGTCAGCTCAGTGGGGGCTTCGACCACCTGCAGCGCCACGTTGTCCGCGGCGAACGAGGCGGGGTCGTATTCGACGTCGCCCTCCTCGCAGAGAACGAGCAGGGTGCTCTCACCCGCGTTGAAGCGGGAATCTTCCAGTGTCTTCTGGATGAACGTCGTCTTGCCGCTGTCGAGGAAGCCGGTGAAGAGATAAACGGGTATTTCTTTCTTTCTTGCCATGACTGCCTCCGTCAGACGCCGAAGAGAGAGACCAGCGCATCTTCTTTGAGAGCAGAGCCGATCACGCAGAGGCGGCCGGTGATCTCGGCGCTGCCGCGGCGCACTTCATATTCGCCGGGCGTGTAGTCGAAATGGATCCACGCGCCGCCGTCGGCGGGCGCGACGATGCCTTTCGCGCGGAGCACGGTGCCGTATGTCTCGGCATCCGTCAGCTTTTCAAGCATCGCGCGGAGCTCGTCTTCGGAGAACTTGCGCGGCGTTTCAGTGCCCCAGCTCACGAACACGTCGTCGGCATGGTGATGGTGGTGGTGATGATGCCCGTGCTCGCCGTGGTGGTGGCATTCGCACTCCGGATCATCGCACTCCTCGCCGTCCTCATGATGATGGTGGTGATGGTGCTCGTGCTCATGCTCGTCGTCATCATCGTCATCATCATCGTGATGGTGGTGGCAGCAGCACTCGTCATCATCGTCATCACCGTCGTCATCGTGGTGGTGATGATGATGGTGGTGGTGATGATGCTCCTCGCCGTCCTCGTCATGGTGATGGTGGCACTCGCAGTCCGGATCGTCGCACTCGTCGTCATCGTCGAGCTCTGCCGTGAGCTTATCGAGCTCTGCCGCGAGCGTGTCCTGCTTCTCCATCGCGCGGAGGATCTGCTCGCCGTCGAGCTTGTCCATCGGCGTCGTAATGATCGTTGCCTCGGGGTTGTGCTCGCGGATCAGGGCGACAGCGTCCGCGATTTTCGCGTCGGAGGCGATGTCCGTGCGGGACAGAACGACGGCAGCCGCGTGTTCGATCTGGTTAAGGAAGAACTCGCCGAAGTTTTTGGCGTACATCTTGCATTTGCCGGCGTCAACGACCGCCACGAGCGCGCCGATCCTGCAGTTTTCACCGCAGACTACGGAAGCCGCGCGCACGACGTCGCTCAGTTTGCCGACGCCGGACGGCTCGATGAGGATGCGGTCGGGATGGTAGGTGTCGAGCACTTTCTGGAGCGCTTCGCCGAAGTCGCCGACGAGCGAGCAGCAGATGCACCCGGAGTTCATTTCGGTCACCTCGATGCCGGCCTCTTTCATGAAGCCGCCGTCGATGCCGATCTCGCCGAATTCGTTTTCGATCAGGACAACTTTCTGTCCCTTGTAAACCTCTTTGAGGAGCTTCTTGATAAGCGTCGTTTTGCCGGCGCCGAGAAAGCCGGAGAATACGTCGATCTGCGTCATGATATGAATGTCCTTTCTCTCCCGCGCGGCGGGAGCTCCTGCCGCGGCAGGAGTGCGCATTTTCTTACAGATATCAGTATAGCACTGTATGTTCGGGTTGTCAAGCGGGGCGGCAGGGGATGCGCCGGGGGATGTGCAAGGGGTGCTTTTGCAAAAGCACCCCTTGACCCCGAAAAACTTGAAAAGTTTTTCTGCTGCACCAATTTCCTCTGTTTGAAGGTTTTCGCCCGCCCTTTTTCTGCAACCAGCACGAAACATTGGATTATTGCCGAAGGCAATAGTCGGGCACGAACGGAACCGAACGTGGGACGCACAAGCGTTTGCGTTCGTGCTGGCGGCGCTCGCCGCGTAGGCGAGTTCCCGTCCCCCCGCGCACCCCCTTGCAAAACAGGCGGCATGATGTTATACTGGTAATATCAAAAAATCATTTCCCGGAAAGGCGGTGCGGTATGCGGATCCTGATGGTTACGGAACGGATGGCTCCCGGCGGTGCGGAAACGCATATTGCCGACGTATGCCGTCACCTCGCCGCTTCGGGCGACGAGGTCTTTGTCGCCTCCGCCGGAGGCGACCTTGTGCCGCGCCTCGCGGCAGACGGCATACGGCACGAAACGCTGCCGCTCGACAGAAAAACGCCCGCTGCCGCCGTCCGCTCGCTCCGCGGGCTCGCACGGCTCATTCGGGAGGGACAGTTCGACGTCGTCCACGCGCCTGCGCGCGTGCCCGCCGCGTACCTCGCGTACCTCTCGCGGAAGATCGATTTCCGCTTTGTCACCACCTGCCACGGTACCTACCGCGTGACGCCGCTGCGCCGCCGCCTCGCCGCGTGGGGCGATGCTGCCCTCGCCGTCAGCGATGACGTCGCCGATTACCTCCGCGAGGAGTACGGCCTGCCGGACAGCCGTATTTTCCGGACGCTGAACGGCGTCGATACCGACAGATTCACACCCGCGAAGGACGCCGGAGCGGGGCACCGCATCGTCACCGTCAGCCGTCTCACGAAAGACACCTCCGCCGCGGCACGGGCACTTCTGCGCGTTTTTCCGCGCGTGCTCGATACGTTTCCTGACGCCGCGCTCACGGTCGTCGGCGGCGGTGAGACAGAAAAGGAACTCCGCGCGGCGGCGGAAAAGATCAACCGCGCCGCCGGATGGTGCGTAGTCACGCTGACCGGCGCCAAAAGCGACGTTTTGCCGTACCTGCAAAACGCAGACGTTTTCGTCGGCGTGTCCCGCGCCGCGCTCGAAGCGATGAGCTGCGGCGTGCCCGTCATCCTCGCCGGCGACGCCGGCTTCGCGGGTGTCCTGACGCCCGAAAAAGAGGAGAGCGCCGTGCGTTCGAACTGGTGCTGCCGCGGTGAGGTGTCGCTCAGGGACGACGATCTTTACCGGGACGTTTGCGCGCTTCTCGCCGACGAAACCTGCCGCCGCACGACCGGCCGCGCCGGCCGCGATTACGTTCTGGCACACGCCTCGGCCCGCGAAATGGCGGGAACATACCGCCGCTTTTACGAAAATCTGCCCGCGCGGCTCTATTTCCCGCATGCCGACGTCATCATCAGCGGCTACTACGGCTACGGCAACGCCGGCGACGAAGCGATGCTCCGCGCCTTTCTTGACGAAGCCCGCCGCGTCCTGCCCGAGGGGAAAATCGCCGTCCTCGCCGCGCAGCCGAAGAGGGAAGCGAGCGTCTCGGGCGCCCGCTGCATCGGACGTTATAACGCCTTCCGTATCATCCCGGCACTCCGGCATGCACGGCTCCTCGTTTCCGGCGGCGGCACGCTTCTTCAGGACGCGACGAGCAGGCGCTCGTGCCGCTATTATACGTCCGTGCTCCGGCTGGCACGGCTCGCCGGCGCGGAGACCGCGCTGTACGCGTCGGGCGTCGGACCGCTTCGCTTTGCCTCCTCCCGACGCGCCGTGCGCCGCGAGGCGACGACGGCGAGCCGGTTGTCGCTCCGCGACGAAAGATCGAAAGACCTTCTCGTGTCGCTCGGCGTGCCCGCGGAAAAATGTACCGTCACCGCCGATCCCGTCCTTATCGCACCGCCCGAGCCGGATGAAACGTACACGGGCTGCGTCGCCGTCGCCGCCAAAGAATTGCCGCACGGCGGGGAGAGAACGCTTTGCGCCCTTGCCGATGCCGTACGGAAAATTACCGCCGCGCGCGGCGTGCGCCCCGTCGTGCTCGATCTCTACCCGGCGGAGGATGACGCTGTCAGCCGGACGCTTGCCGAACTGCTCGGCGGCGCGGAGATCGTTTCCGGTGATGCGGCGATGCGCGCCGCAGCCGGATCGGACGTCGTCATCGGGATGCGCCTGCACGCGCTCGTGCCTGCCGCCA
>JAKSPV010000036.1 GCA_024404475.1 Clostridia bacterium
CCAACTGCACCACGTCCTGCCCCGTCTATCCGGACGGCTGCAAGGTCTGCGGGCCTTACAAAGAAAAACTGCTCGACCTGATCCGGGACGCCGATCATCTCGATGAATACTATGCGCGCTATGAGGTCGTCCCGGTCTCCGAAAACGCCGGTACCGAGCCCTGCCCTTACTGCGCCGGCGGCAATCCGGTGGGAGCGCTCGTCTGCGAATACTGCGGCAGCAAACTGAGAGAAGACAACGGGAAGATCCGCGTCAACGACGCCAAGGATATCCCGAATCCGCTTCTGACTGCGCAGGATCTGATCTTTGAGCGCGCTTCCGTAATCGAAAATCTCTCGGACGGCACCGGCTCGGATCTGCTCGACAACCTCGCCGAGTTTGTCTCCGGAAAGAGCAATTCGCTCGGCGACAAAATGACCGAGGGCGAGATCAAATCGACTGCCGCCGCATACGGCGTTTCCGTCGGCACCTATCTGCAAGGGCTCGACAACGGCAAGTATCTGACCGCCTCCAAAAAAGCGGAAGCAGACAGAATTGCGAAGCAGGAGGCATCTGCTGCGGCGTCCGCGGTTTACGTTTCGCCGATCGTAACGACAGGCAGACGTGCCCCCGCGCCGGTACCGCGTCCCGCAAAGCCGGACAAGGGCATGCGTCGTCCCGTCGAAGCCGGCAGGCATCCGGCTGCACATCCCGCAGAAAAGCCGCGCCATGGTAGCCCCGGCGGAAAACAGATGGATGGCAAAGGTCCCGGCGGCGGAAAAGGTCTCGGAGGAAGAGGTCCCGGTGCCGGCAGACGCTGATCTCTCTCAAATAGTTCCGACGATTATACATAAAAAGTCCCGGCGGGCACGCCGGGACTTTTTCTGTGTTATTTATTTCTTCACGATCGTGTACGGGCCGCGGACGAGGAAATATGCCTCGTCGGACGTGACCTGCACGCCGCGGCCGTCGCCGCGCGGGACGATGATATAAGCGTTGACGTCAAGGGCGTCACCCTTGAAGAGTTCCTTGCCATGCGTCAGATCGGCAAGGCCCTGTGCGAACGCGCCGTCGGAATCGTACTGCGACACGGCGATCGCCTCGCCTGCACGCAGGTAAATCTCTGTCGAGACGTCGCTGCCGCCGTTGCAGATCAGCTTCTGTCCCTTTTCAAGATGGATGACCTTGATCTCCGCGGTATCGCTCGTCGTCGAGCCGCTGCTCTGCGAGAGAAGCGTTACGGCCGTACGAAGCGTGCTCACCGCGCTGTTCAGGTCGCTGAGCTGCGTCTGAAGAATCTTGATGTCGCCGGACTGCTTCTCGGAAGTCGTTGAGAGCGCAGACAGCTTCGTTTCGACCTCGCTGATGCGGGTCACAAACGTATTCATCAACTCCTGTGCCGCTTTGATCGTCGTTTCCAGCGTGCCGACCTTCGTCGAAAGCTCGCCGATCGTCTTGTCCTGTGCGCCGACGTTCTTTTCGAGCGTCTTGATCTTTTCGTCCTGCGCGTTCACGAGTTTCAGGAGGTCTTCATACTGCTTCGCAAACTTCGCCATGTCGGACGCCTGCTTCTCATTCGCCGCCAGAAGATCCGTGATCTTCTGCGTGAGGTCGGCGATCGTTGTTCCCTGCGTTTCGACCGTGCCGCGCAGCGCCTCGATCTCCGCGTCGATCTGCGACTTGAAGATCTGTTCGAGATAACTCTTGGAAATCAGCGGGTCAGTCGTGCTGTCGTACGCCGCGTATACCGTGACGGTCGCCGCCATGAGGACGGCCAGCGTGATAGCCAGGATTCTTACTCTTTTTTTCATTCGTTTATACTCCATTCTGATCCGGGAAACGCGTTTCCGCGCTCCCGTGAAAAAGGCAGATAGCGATACTACCTTTTTATTTTACCATAAATGTATCCGTTTTGCAAGTATGACTTTTTATTCGGCCGCAGGAAGCATTTCCCGACAGAAAACGGTGTCAGTTCAGCGCGACGGCAGACGCGGGGATCTTGATCTTCCGCGCCTTGGAGGCGCCGGGATAATTCACCGCTTCCTCGCCGGAAAGCGCCAGAACGACTTTCTGGCCGCCGCGAAGCGTCAGAAGCGTGACACCCGCGGAGGTACGCGTCGTCTTCTGCGGCACGAGTGCCGAGGAGATCACGATGCCGCGTTGGGCGTCGGTCACGAGCAGCAGCTCCGTCTTCGTTTTTTCCGCTTCATAGAAGACGGCAACGATCGGAGACGCGTCGGAGAACGCGTTGGTGAGCCGCTTGCGGTTGGTCTTCGTCTCGTAGGAATCGGCGGGGATGCGAACGCCCTTGCCGTTCGCGAAGATGAAAATGAAGCGATCGGATGCTTTGTACTCTTTCAGCGCTTTCATCATGACGGGGTGCTCGTCGTCGTCCATCTGCAGTTTCGCCTGTACGAAATCACCCATGGCAGACGCCTTGACCGGCTCGAAATCGTCCGCTTTCGCCTTATAAACGCGCTGCTTGTCCGTGAAGAACAGAAGATCGGCGCTGTTGTCGGTATCCTCCATATTGACGATCACGTCGCCGTCCTTGAGTTTCTGTTCGTCCGCACCGCGGAGGGACTGTGCCGTGATCTTTTTGAAGTAACCCTCTCTCGTGAAGACAACACGGCACTCGTATGCGTCGAGCTCGTCCTCCGGCTCCTCGTCGTCGATGAACGCATCGTGGACGATCTGCGTTTTACGGGGTTGTCCGTACTTCTTTTTGATTTCCGTAAGCTGCGCGGCGAGGGCGCTTTTTTGTTTCGTCTCGCTCACGAGGATCGCTTCCATTTCAGCGATCTCTTTCTGCAGCTCGCCGATCTCCTTGACGCGCTCAACGATGTATTCCTGGTTAAGGTGGCGCAACTTGATCTCGGCGATGTATTCCGCCTGCACCTGGTCGATGCGGAAGCCGGCCATGAGGTTCGGCACGACTTCGCTTTCCTTCTTGGTCTCGCGGATGATCTTGACCGCCTTGTCGATATCGACGAGGATGCGGCCGAGGCCGAGAAGCAGGTGGAGTTTTTCTTTTTTCTTGTTCATGTCAAACGCGAGTTCGCGTTTGTAGCAGCCGAGGCGGAAGCGGATCCATTCGCGGAGGATCTCCGGGATGCCCATCGTCCGCGGCGCCCCGTCAACGAGAATATTAAGGTTGGCGGCAAAATCGTCCTGCAGCGGCGTCAGCCGATACAGTTTTTTCATCAGCGCATCGGGATCGGTGCCGCGCCGGAGGTCGATCGTCAGTTTGAAACCTGAAAGGTCGATCTCATCGCGGATATCAGTCACTTCTTTGAGTTTGTTTTCTTTGACAAGGTCGGTGATGCGCTTGATGATCGCCTCGATCGAGGTCGAGTACGGGATCTCGAGAATGTCGATGCAGCTATTCGCCTTGTCATAGCGGTATTTCGCGCGGACGGTGAAACTGCCGCGTCCGGTCTTATAAATTTCGAGCAGCCGTTCCCTGTCGTAGAGAAGTTCGGCGCCGCCGGAAAAGTCGGGGGCCTTGATCAGTTCGAGAAGCTGCTCCGCCGTCGTGTCGGGGTGACGGAGAAGCTGGATCGTGCCGTCGCAGACCTCGGCGAGGTTGAACGAGCAGATGTTCGACGCCATGCCGACGGCGATGCCGGAGTTGGCGGAAACAAGGACGTTCGGGAACGTCGTCGGGAAAAGGACAGGTTCCGTCGTCGTGTTGTCGTAGTTCGGGATGAGATCGACCGCGTCCTTGTCGATGCCGCGGAACAGTTCCGCGCAGAACGGATCAAGTTTGACCTCGGTATAACGCGAAGCAGCGTACGCCATGTCGCGGCTGTACTGCTTACCGAAACTGCCCTTCGAATCAACGAACGGATGAAGCAGGGCGGCGTTGCCGCGCGTCAGGCGCACCATCGTTTCGTAGATCGCGGCGTCGCCGTGCGGGTTGAGGCGCATCGTCTGACCGACGACGTTGGCACTCTTGATCCGGCTGCCGGTCAGGAGCCCCATTTTATACATCGTGTACAGCAGTTTGCGCTGGGAGGGCTTGAAGCCGTCGATTTCAGGGATCGCGCGAGAAACGATGACGCTCATCGCGTACGGCATATAGTTCTTTTCGATCGTGTCCGTGATCGCCTGATCCTTGATCGGGGCGAGGACAATTTCTTCCGGGACTTTCCGTGCGTTCTTCTTGGCCATTTTTCTTCTCCGTTTCGGTCAATTTGCAGAATAGTTTCAAATTTCGGTGATTTTACATTCCGCGGCGCGGATCAGCCGGTTATACATGGCGAGTTCAACACCGTCGGTGCCCGGTTTCCGGACGAATACGTGCGCGGCGCGGCGGTCGTCTGCCGTGCGAAGCGCAGCGTAAAGGCGCTGCGAAGCCTCCTCGGGACGATCAGCGTGCCCCATCGGCAGGCAGATGAGATCGCTGCGAACGGCAGGCATATCTTCTTCCGCACACATGACGGCGTCGCCGGAAGATGCCGTTTCGCTGACGTACGCAAGAAATTTTTCGCGGTCGGCGCTGACAAGGACGACCTCGGCGCGCGGCGCATAGTGTTTGTACTTCATGCCGGGAGACGGAACGTTTCCGTCCTTAACGGCAGACGGGTCGATCACGGCCTTTGCCACGCTGACGGTGCCGCAGACCTCTTCAAGCATTTCTTTCGTGATGGCGCCCGGGCGCAGGATCGTGCAGTTCTCACCGTCCAGTTTGATGACGGTGGATTCAAGCCCGATCGTACAGGGGCCGCCGTCGAGGATCATGTCGATGCGGCCGTCAAGGTCGTCGAAAACGTGATCCGCGGTCGTCGGCGACGGGCTGCCGGACCGGTTGGCAGACGGTGCCGCAATCGGGCATCCCGCCGATTTGATGAGCGCGTGCGCCGTCGGATCGGACGGGCAGCGGACGGCAACGGTATCATTTCCTGCCGTGACTTCGTCGGGAATGATCTCCTTTTTCGGCAGAACAACGGTCAGGGGACCGGGCATGAAGCGCTCCGCGAGTTTATCGTACATCGGCGTCGGCTCGGCAAACGCGTAGGCGTCGTGCGGCTCGGCGACGTGGACGATCAGCGGGTTATCGGCGGGACGTCCCTTGGCTTTGAAGACGCGGAGCGCGGCTTCGCCGTCATAAGCATTACATCCGAGTCCGTACACGGTCTCCGTCGGGAATGCGACGAGGCCGCCGCGCATGATGATATGAGCGGCGCGTCCGATCATCTGGTTATCGTGGCCGCCTCCGACGTTATAAAAAAGTGTTTCCATGTTCTCTCCTTTATGTCTCTGTGCTGCCGAGTTTTGCCGCCGCGTCTGCGGCGGCGAGTGCATCGATCATCGTGTCCATTCTGCCGTTCAGGAACATGTCAAGCGAATGGAGCGACAGACCGATGCGGTGGTCGGTCACGCGGCTCTGTCCGTAATGGTAAGTCCTGATTTTTTCGCTTCTGTCGCCGCTGCCGACCTGCGCACGGCGGGTATCGGAAATGGCGCCTGTGACTTCCGCGCGTTTGCGGTCAAGGAGCCGCGTGCGGAGAAGGCGCATCGCCTGCTCTTTATTTTGCAGCTGGCTACGCTCGTTGCGCGCCTCGATCACGATGCCGCTCGGTTTGTGGGTGAGCCGCACCGCGGATTCCGTCTTGTTGATATGCTGGCCGCCCGCGCCGGTGCTCTTGATCGTTTCGATCGTGATGTCGGCAGGATTGATCTCCACCTCGACCGCCTCGGCTTCGGGCAAAACGGCGACCGTCACGGTGGACGTCTGGATTTTGCCGTTCGATTCGGTCACCGGGATGCGCTGGACGCGGTGGACGCCGCTTTCAAAGCGGAGCCGGTCGTAAACGCCGTCGCCGCTGACGCGGAAGTCGACCTCCCGGTATCCGCCGAGTTCGGTTTCGTTCGCGCTGATGACCTCTGTTTTGAAGCCGCGGCTATCGGCGTACATCGTATACATCCGGTAAAGATCGGCGGCAAACAGCGCCGCCTCTTCCCCGCCCGCCCCCGCGCGGATCTCCAAGATGACGTTGCGGTCGGCGTTCGGGTCTTTCGGAATCAGAAGAATCTGTATTTCCCGGTCGAGCGCAGCGAGAGTTCCCTTGTCAGCGGCAAGTTCCTCCGCGGCGAGCGCCCGGATATCGGGATCCGTTTCGGCGGCAAGCAGCGTTTCGTTATCCGCGATGCGGCGCTCCGCCGTCTCGTACTCCGCGACTTTCAGAGCGAGCGGCTCGAGCGATTTCCGCTCTTTGAGCAGCGCGCGCTGACGCGCGGCATCCGAAGCGATCGCGGTGTCCGACAGCATTTCGTCGATCTGGGAAAGGCGCGATGCCGCACTGCGGATCTTGTCGTTCATAGCCGGTCTCCCTGTGTTCTGTAAATATGGCTGACGCTCCCGGACGTCCGGGCGGACGGTCGGGAGCGAGTCAAAGTTGTCTTATTTTCTGACGAGATGGAACGCGAAGCCGCCGATCTCCTCTGCGATATAGACGACGGATTCCTGCCCCTTCGCGTTGAATGCACGCGTTTCGTCGATAAAGGTGACACCGAGGCGGCCGAGGAATGCTTCCGCACGTTCGAGCGAGTTGCACGCGACGGCGATATGGCCGTTCTTGCCGCGGCCGGGTGCTTTCATGACTTCATATTCCTTGCCGGCAAAGATCGAGCTTCTGCCCTCTTTGACGGGGATGCCGAAGAGGATCGACAGCCGCTCGGCGATCTGCATGGCTTCTTCGGGGTTGCCCGCATTGATGCCGATATGGCGGAGCTCGAAGCCGAGCATTTTGAGCACGGCGGAACGGGTGATCTGCTCAATCGCGTCAAAGTCGCCGTTTTCGATCAGATCGTCCTTGACCATGAAACTGCCGCCGCACGCGAGGACTTTATCGAATGCGAAATAGGACAGCATATTGTCTTCGTTGATGCCGCCGGTCGGCATGAATTTGAGCTGACCGTAAGGCGCGCTCATCGCCTTGATCATCGGGAGGCCGCCCGCGGCTTCCGCCGGGAAGAACTTTACCGTTTCAAGGCCGAGTTCAAGCGCCGCTTCCAAATCGGACGGATTCGAACAGCCGGGAATAACGAGAACGCCGATCTCACGGCAATGGGCGACGACCTTCGGGTTGAGGCCGGGGCTGACGATGAAACGTGCGCCTGCGGCGACCGCGCGGTCCGCCTGCTCGGTCGTGAGCACCGTGCCGGCGCCGACGAGCATCTCCGGTACTTCACGGGAAATGGCGGCAATGGCTTCTGCCGCACAGTCGGTGCGGAACGTGATCTCCGCCACCGGAAGACCGCCGCGGCAAAGCGCTCTTGCAAGCGGGACCGCGTCGGACGCTTTTTTCAGTTTAACAACGGGCACGAGCCCTGCTTTGAAAATCTGCTGCTGAATGGTTGCCATGATCCTGTTTTCTTCCTTTCAGTCCGCCTTGTAGAATGCGGAAAATCCTTTATAAGCCGCGTAAACGTCGATCTTAGAGACGACCTCGAACGGCGCATGCATCGAAAGTACCGGCACACCGATATCGACGGTGTCGATGTTGCACTTGGCGATATATTTCGCAACGGTACCGCCGCCGCCCTGATCGACCTTGCCGAGTTCGGCAGTCTGCCAGACGACCGACGCACCGTCGAAGATGCGGCGGATACGGCCGACAAACTCGGCGGAAGCATCGTTCGTGGAGGACTTACCGCCGGAGCCGGTGTATTTCGAAAGTGCTACGCCGGAGGAAACGATCGCGCTGTTGCGTTTCTCAAAGACGTCGGAATAGTTCGGATCGTATGCCGCGGTGACGTCTGCTGAGACACAGATCGAATTCGCACGGATGACGTTGGCGTTGCCGCCGAGCTGAGATGCCATCTCATCGATGATGTCGGTGAAGATGCGGCACTGCATGCCGGAGACGCCCTCGCTGCCGATCTCTTCCTTGTCGGCAAGGATGCACATGAGCGAATGAGCGGTGTCCTTATTGTCGATCATCGCGGTGAGTGCGGGATAGAGGCAAACACGGTCGTCATGGCCGTAGGAGCCGATCAGCCAGCGGTCAAGGCCGATGTCAACGGCATTCGCGGCGGGAACGGCACAAAGCTCGGCGCTGACGAAATCGGCTTCCGTCATGCCGTATTTCTCGTTGAGAATGCTGAGGACGGTCAGTTTGACCTTGTCCTCGCTCGGTGTGACGGTGCCGTCCTCCTCGCGGTAGGGCGAGGCGGCGATCATGACGTTGAGCGTTTCGGCCGGGAAAGCGGTACCGAGCGGCTTCTGATTCTGGTCTTTCGCCAGATGCGGCAGAAGATCGGTGATGACGAAAACGGGATCGCCGGGCTCGTCGCCGATGCGGACGTCCTTCGTCGTGCCGTCGGCAAGCGTGACGACGCCGTGGAGCGCCAGCGGGATCGTCGCCCACTGATACTTGCGGACGCCGCCGTAATAATGCGTTTTGAGATAGCCGAAGCCGGTCTCCTCGAACAGCGGATGCTGCTTGAGATCAAGGCGCGGCGCGTCGCAGTGTGCAGCGCTGATGCGGATGCCCGTATTGATGTCTTCGGTGCCGACGCGGAAAACGATCAGCGCCTTGCCGCGGTTATTGCAGTAATAGTTGCCGCCCTTTTCGAGTTTATCGCCGACGCGGTATTCGGAAAAGCCCGCCTTGTCAAGCAGTGCGATTGCCGCAGTAACGGCCTCGCGTTCGGTCTTCGCCTCGTCAAGGTACGCCATGTAACCCTTGGCGTAATCCATTGCGCCGTCAAGCTCGTCTTTCGGCATCAGTTCAAAGCCGGATTTTTTCTGGTAGCGGAGCTGCTCGTAAAGGAGCTGGCCCTTCGTCTTTTCGTTTTCACTCATGATCGTATTTCCTTTCGCATCAATAGTTGTAGTAAAGCCGCTTGTAAACTTCCACGGCGTCGTTGACTTTTTCGATGTAGTTTCTCGTTTCCTCAAAGGGGATATTCGTGAGGTGCCCCTCCCCGTCGGAGTAGCGGCTGTCCTCGAGCCAGGAGGTCACGTTGCCGGGCCCGGCGTTATACGCCGCCAGAACGAGGTTCCAGTCACCGAACTGGTAGTAGAGGTATGAGAGGTAGTAGGTGCCGTACTTGATGTTGATATTCGGACTGTAAATCGCCTCGGCGCTGAGGGATTCCTTCGTCTTGGTCTGCATCCACACGAAGGTATCCGGCGTCATCTGCATGAGCCCGATCGCGCCGCGCTTCGACACGGCGTTCACGTCAAACCCGCTTTCGGTACGGATCACGGCATACACCAGATATTCCGGCACGCCGTACGCCTCCGCGTACTGTTCGACCATGTGGCGGATCGTGACTGATTCGCCGCCCTCCACGAGGTATTCCGTTTCGGGACGCGGATAGCGGCCCTTGTCGATCGAATCGAAGATCATCTGTGCGGCAAAGCCGATCAAAATGGATATGATCAGGATCGCTACGATCACGATACTGGTCAGAGCTGATTTTTTCTTCATGACTGAAAATCCTTATCTGATAAACGACGCGGCAAGCGCCTTGACCTGTCCTTCCGGCAGCGAGCCGTCGCTGTTGTCTACGACGTAATCACAGCGTGCCGCAAGTTCCGCAAGCGGGATCTGCGCGGCAAGACGCGCCTTCGCCTCTTCTTCCGTGACGCCGTCGCGCTCCATGATCCGGCGGATGCTGGAAGCATCGTCGGCGGCAACACACACGACCGTATCGCAAAGCTGATCGAGATGTGATTCAAAGAGCACCGGCGCGTCAAGGATGACGGCGGGGGCACCCATGGAAAGCATCCGGCCGAGCAGAACGACCGTTTCGTTGAGAATGTATTTATGGGTGATCTCGTTCAGCCGGCGGAGCGCGTCGGCGCCGTCCGGTGCAAAAACGATCTTCGCAAGCTGTTTCCGGTCGAGCGAGCCGTCCTCGGCCATCACGGAACTGCCGAAGGCCTCTGCCAACTCAAGCACGCAGGGAGAAACGATCGGCGACGCAGCCGTCAGTTTCCGATAGACGGCATCCGTATCGATCGAGGGGATCCCGTACTGCAGAAACAAACGGCAGATCGTGCTCTTGCCGCTGCCGCTTCTGCCGCACATTCCGATGATTCTCGCCATGGCGATTCTCCGTTTCACTCTTTAACATTCGAATACATCTTATTATACCACGGCCGGCTTTTTTTTGCAAGAGTTTTCCCATCATTTTCGGTACGGCACCATGTCGGCGCGTCTTTTTCCGGCCCGCTTCACACATTCTTTCCGGAAAGCGCGGCAGGCGTCATATTCCATTTGACAATGCCGTTTTTTTTTGATATAATGCTTTCTGTATAGGTGGATTCCGCCGCAAGGCGAAGGAGGTGTCCCGATGGAACAGACGAGTTTTTTTTCGTCGCTTTGCGGCAATGAACGGCTGAAGAGTCTTCTGGGCACCGATATCCGCGAAGGGCGGGCGGCGCATGCGTTCATTCTCGAAGGGCCGGAAGGCACCGGGAAACGGACGGCGGCGCGTGAGATCGCCGCGGCGGTCAACTGCGAAAACGGTTCGTCCGGGACGCTTCCCTGCGGGCAGTGTCTCCCCTGCCGCAAAATTGCGAGGGGGACGGCTCCCGACCTCATTTTCATCGACTCCGACGGTAAAGCGACCATTTCCGTGGACGCTATCCGCGAGATGCGCTCGACGCTGTACATTCCCCCGAACGACACGGAGCACAAGATCTACGTGATCGTCGGTGCGGAGAAGATGACGACGCAGGCACAGAACGCGCTGCTTCTCTCGCTGGAAGAGCCGCCGCCGTTCGTGATGTTCCTGCTGCTGACGACGGACGTCGGTGCGCTTCTGCCGACGATCCGCAGCCGCGCACCCGTACTCCGGATGCAGCAGTTCTCCGCCGACGTAACGCTTTCCTACATCCGCACGCATCTGCCGGAAGGCATCCGCAGACCGTCGGAGGAAGAACTCCGTTCGGCCGCCTCGCTTGCCGGCGGTTCGATCGGACAGGCGTTCCGGCTGCTCCGCGGAGACGAATCCGTTGCCGCGATGCAGGAGGACAGGCGCCTCGCCGAGGCGATCGCCGCCCAGCTGGCAGCCGGGAACGCGCTCGACGGCGTCCGGCTCGTCGTGAACGCGCCGAAAAAGCGCGAAGACCTCCGCCGTGCGCTCACGCTTGCGCTTGCCGCGATGCGGGACGTCCTTGCCGTCAAAAAAGCGGAAGATGCACAGTTTCTCTTCTACGCGGACAGCGAAAAGCCCCTCGCTCTCGCACGGCAGATGACGCCGGCAAAGATTCTGGGAGCGACGGATGCACTCACCGCCGCGATCCGCGAACTCGACGGCAATGCAGCTGTCAATCTCATTTTGACGACGCTCCTGCTCTCCGGGGCTCCCCGCCGAGCATAACGATAAATCCGAGAAACATAAGAAAGGCAAAACGCTGATGAATAAAGAAATCACAGAAAACTATATCTTTAAT
>JAKSPV010000037.1 GCA_024404475.1 Clostridia bacterium
CAACTACTATAACTACTATACCGGCAAAAAATGGGGCCGTCTCGAGAACTATGACCTCGCCGTTTCTTCCTCGCTGCTCGGCGTCGACGGAACAGCTGCCCTGATCGCTGATATTTTCAAGCGATGGACGCCGTCCGAGGTGAAAGCAGATGAAACTTGAGGTCGTTGACGTCTGCAAATCGTTCGGCACGCACCTCGTTTTGGATAAGGTCAGCTTTACCGCGGAGAGTGGAAGCGCCGTCGGCCTGCTCGGCAGAAACGGCGCAGGCAAGACGACGACGATACGGATCATCATGGGCTTTTTTCCGTCCGACAGCGGGCAGGTGCTCCTTGACGGCAAGCCGCTCGATCCGCATGAGGTAAAGATCGGCTATCTTCCCGAGGAACGCGGGCTTTACCCGAAGAAAAACATCGGTGAGCAGATGATCTACCTCGCCCGCCTCCGCGGCATGACAGCACCGGCGGCGGAAAAAGCAGCGCGGACATGGCTCGAACGTGTCGAGCTCGGTGAATATTTCGATAAACGGCTGGATACACTTTCCAAAGGTAACCAGCAGAAGATCCAGCTTGCCCTGACGCTGATCAACGATCCCGATATCATCATTCTCGACGAGCCGTTTTCCGGCCTTGATCCGGTCAATGCGCTGATGCTGAAAAAACTGATTCGCGAATATACCGGCGGCAACAAACTCGCGCTGTTCTCGAGCCACCAGATGAATCAGGTGGAGGAGTTCTGCGACGAGATCGCGCTGCTCAACGGCGGAAAGATCGCTCTCGCCGGCAACCTGCGCGAGATCAAACGGTCGTATCCGCGCGATACGATCGCCGTTTCGCTCGACTGTCCCGCGTCGGAGGCAAATCGCGCTTACGCGCAGCTCGAACGGGTAACGTCCTCGGATGATGCCGCGCGGCTGATCGTTTCTTCCGAGCGCCGCGGAGACACGCTCCGTCTCAAACTCGTCTCCGATGACGCAAAAAACGAGCTTCTTTCCGTTTTCCTCCGTGCCGGAGTAGATCTTGCCCATTTCGACGTTCTGGAGCCCACGCTTGAAGAGATCTTCATCGCCGTTACGGGAGAAGGGCAGGTGGCTGACAGATGAAACAGTTTTCCGCCATTTTTTCGTTTGAATATCGCGGCATCGTCAAGAGCAAGACGTTCATCGTCGTGACGGTCCTGTTGGCTGTCCTGGTGGCGATCGCACTTTCTCTGCCGACGATCATCGGCTGGTTTTCTTCCGACGATGAGCCCGTCGATCCCGATACCGAGATCACCGCGCACATCCTGCTTGCTGACGGCAGCGAGGACGGCTCGCTCGGCGAGGCGCTGCCCGCATATGCCGCCGCGCTGTCAGCCGCGCTGCCGGGTTACGAGTTCGATACGACCGATCTTTCCGGCGACGAGCTGACCGACGCGATCGACGGGGAAACCGCCGACGGCGCCGTCATCTTTTCGTCCATGCTGGACGCCCGGTATGTCGTTCGCAGCAGCAATATGTACGATTCCGTTTCCGGCGTTCTTTCCGAAGTGATGCGCCAGACGTACCTTAGTTTTGCGATGGCCGAACACGGCTTCACGCCGGAGGAAGCGGCCGAGGTGCTCTCCGCCGTCCCGACGGTCGAGACCGTCGAAACGGAGAAATCCTTCATGTCCGCCTATGCCTGCACCTATGTCATGATCATGTTCCTCTATATGGCCGTCCTTCTGTACGGCAACATGGTCCTGACCTCCGTCGCCACGGAGAAGAGCTCCCGCGCGATGGAATTGCTGATCACGACTGTTAACCCCTCGTCGCTGATGTTTGGTAAAGTGCTCGGCGTCGGCCTTGCCGCTCTCACGCAGCTCATCATTCTGATCGCTGTCGGCCTTGGTGCCTACGGCATCAACCGCTCTTCCTACGATGCGATCCCGATCATCGACGAGATCCTGTCCGGCATCACGCCCGAGGTCATCATTTATCTCATCGTGTTCTTTATCCTCGGCTTCTTCCTCTACGCCTTCATGTTCGGCGCGCTCGGCTCGACGATCAGCCGCCTCGAGGAGTCGAACACGGCTTCGACGCCGATCGTGTTCCTTATCCTGATCGCGTTCTTTATTTCAATGACGGCGATGACAAGCGGGAACACGGATTCTCTCCTCGTTGTCATTTCGTCCTTTATCCCGTTCTTCTCGCCAATGGTCATGTACGTCCGGATCTGCATGGGCTTCGTCCCGCTGTGGCAGATCGTTGTTTCGGTCGCTCTGATGGTCGGCGCCAACGTCTTCATCGGCTGGCTTGCCGCGCGGATCTACCGGATCGGCGTCCTCCTCTACGGCAAGGCGCCGAAGCTCGGCGAGGTGTTCCGTATGCTGCGCCGCAGCAAGCAATAAAGGAGTTCTGTCCATGAAAAAAACAACCAAATACGCGCTCATTGCAAGCGGCGCCGCCCTCTGCACGGCGACAGCCGCCGTTGTCGGCTTCAAAATGGCGCTCGAAGGCATCCTCCACGAAGCGCTTGACCGCAACGAACCTCCGATCGTCCGAAAGACGAGAGAGCGCATGATGAACAGCGCGGTCGCACCCGAAACGCTCGAACTTGCCGAGCGGCAGGCGGAGACGCTTCGCGAGGGCGCACCCGAACTTGCCGAGATCGACAGCTTTGACGGCACGCACCTCGTCGGCCACATCCACCGCGCGGAACATCCGAAACGGATCATCGTGGCGATGCACGGCTGGCGTTCTTCGTGGACTCGTGATTTCGGCGTGATCTCGCCATTCTTCTGGGAGAACGACTCGACCGTCCTGTATGCGGAACAGCGCGGGCAGGGTGAGAGCGAAGGCGCTTTCATGGGATTCGGTATGGTCGAACGGCACGACTGCGTCGCGTGGGCCAACTACGCCGTGGAGCATATCAGCAGTGAGCTGCCGATCTACCTCGTCGGCGTTTCGATGGGAGCGTCCACCGTCCTCATGGCGAGCGGCGACGAAAAGCTGCCGGCAAACGTCCACGGTATCATCGCGGACTGCGGCTTTACCTCGGCCAACGAGATCTGGCGCCACGTTTCGACCGATAATCTCCACCTGGCATACGAAGGCCTCGTCGAAAAGGGCGCGACGGCGTTCTGCAGGAAAGGGCTCGAAATGGAGCCGGACGCCTATTCGACGCTCGATGCGATGGCGGTCTGTAAGACACCGGTGCTCTTCATCCACGGCAAGGCCGACAACTTCGTACCATGCTCGATGTCGGAGCAGAACTATGAGGCGTGCGCGGCACCGAAGCGCATCCTGCTTGTGGACGGCGCCGACCACGGTCTCAGCTACATCGTCGATAAAGACGCCTACGAAGCGGCCGTTCTCGATTTTTGGAAGACTTACGACGCATGAAAAAACCGGCTGAACTTTTTGTTCAGCCGGTATCTTTTTATTTACCTTTTGCTTCGTCGATCATCGCTTTGAGATCCCGTGCGAAGCGGTTCAGAACGGATTGTTCGACCTCGAAAAGGAACGACATCTTGTGGATGCCCTTGTCGTCGCGTAGCGTTCCTGCGACGGAGAAGAAGCCCGCGTTGATCGGACGGAAGCGCAGAATGTTGCCGTGTGCCGTGTCGTCAAAATCGGTGTACGCCCATGCAAAGTTGCTCAGCATCTCGAGATATTTCTGCACCTCTTCGAGTTCCTTCATGCCGTATTCGCAGAACGTGTCGGCACCGTATGAGCCGGATTTTGCCCGAAGACGGAACGAGCAGCAGTACGGATTGCCTTTTTTGTCTTCAACGGCGGAATAGCTGAAATTGTAAATGGCAAGTTCGTTGCCTCTGTAAGAAAGTTGAACGTCCATTTTGAACCTCTTTCAATGTCATTTGTTTTGTTTTGCTTCACGGCGTGCATCGCGCAGAAGGCGAAGCGCCGAGAAGAGCCGCCCGATCTTGGACGGATGCCGCACGATCCGCCAGAGCCATTCAAGCCGGCAGCGGATCAAGAACGCGGGCGCACGCTTTTCCCGCCCGGCGTATACGTCGAGCGAGCCGCCGAGCCCGAGCAGCAGGCGCACGTCCGGCAACTTTTCGCGGTTGTCGGCGATCCATTCCTCCTGCGCCGGCGAGCCAAACGAGACGAATACGACCCCCGCGCCGGACGCGCGGATGGCCTCGAGAACGAGATCGTTTTCCGCCCCGATCTTTGTAAAGTAGCCGTCGTGACAGCCGGCGACGCGCAGACGCGGATATTTTTCCGAAAGACGTGCGGCGGCTTCCTCCGCGACGCCCGCCTTCCCACCGAGGAAATAAACAGGGAAGTCCGTGTTGCCGGCGAGCCGTTCACCGAGTTCCACACCGGCGATCTTCTCCGGCAGCGGTTTCCCGAGGATCTCGGCAGCACGGAGCACGCCGACGCCGTCCGCGACAATCACGTCTCCCGAGAGGAGCACCTGCCGGAACGCTTCGTCCTCCGCCGCGTGCTGGAGGATCTCCGCGTTCGGCGTGAAAACGGCAAACTGCCGTCCCGCGGCAGACGCGTCAAGAAGATAGGAGAGCACCTCCTCTGCCGTCGCGTCCGCAAAGGGAATGCCTCTGACTGTTTTCGTTTTCATCGTTTTTCAAAAAAAGCGCACGCGGCAGTCGCGCGTGCGCCCGGTTTCGGTGATTTATCTGCCGGTCTTCTCGCTGAGGTAGTCCACTACGTTGCCGACGGTCACGAACGAGCGAACGTCGTCTTCGGTGATCTCGACGTCGAAACGTTCCTCGCAGAGGAGGATCAGATCGGCGAGTTCAAGCGAGTTGATGCCGAGATCGGTCACGAGTTCAGCGGACTCGGTGACATCATCAGGGTTGACGGAAAGCTCATCGACGAGCATTTTTTTCAGTTCTTCAAACATAATTACCCTCCAAGCATAATTCACGCGAAAAATTACTGTTACCATTATATATGCTTCTTTTCGCC
This sequence comes from Clostridia bacterium, assembly GCA_024404475.1. GTDB lineage: Bacteria > Bacillota > Clostridia > Oscillospirales > CAG-272 > JAKSPV01. The sequence continues at coordinate 4,917 of JAKSPV010000037.1, forward strand.
GTGTCAAGGCACAAATAAAAAAGAAAGAAGTCCGGCGTATAGCCGGCCGGAGCCGGGAGCATACTGAACATGGAAAAGAATACCGACGAAAAAAGAATCGCAAAACGGCGTTCCGTGACGTTCCTGATCGTTTTGGGTGCGATCGGCGTTTTTTGCGCCGCCGCGCTTCTTCTGGCGGAGCCGATCGGAAATCTGATCGCGTCCGCTGTCGGCAAAGATACCGCCGAGGAAGAGAAACAGCCGTCGTATCATTTCTTCGAGGGCGAGTACGCCGACTGGGAGATCGAGACATGGCAGGAACTGAACCGGTACATCGCCTATTCCGTCGGCGGGGAAATGATGGATCTGAACGAGGATTCGCTCCGCTATTTCGGCCCGGAAGCCGAGATCTTTATCTCGTTTTTTGATGCGATCACGGCGGGCGACGCCGATGCCTACGCCGCGCTTTTCACGGATCATTACTACGAATCGAACGAGCGTATCGCGTCGTTCGGCCGTCAGCTCGCCTATGATATTGAGGTGACGTATCTTTCCGAGACGACGGAAAACGGTGTTCGCTCCGTCCGTTTCCGCGTCGGTTATAAACTGTATCATAACAATGGTACGCTCCGCACCGACGTCGGGAGCGGCGTCTGCCGTCCGCAGATCTTTACTGTTACCGAAACACCTGCCGGTTATCGGATCGACTCGATCAGCGCCATCCGTTCGAAATAAAAACGGCGCACCCCTACATAACGTTCCCGGGGGTGCACACGATGTTCTATCTCGTTGATTTCATGCCGGTCTTCTGGGCTATCCTTTCCGCTGTGACCGTATTCGCGGCGGCGGACGGTCGAGACGCGTTTCTTTTCTTCGGTACCGCGCCGTCCCTCGTCGGCTTTGGTTATTACGCCGGCGGCTATCCCGCGCGGACGCAGCTTGCCGCCGCGCTCGGCACCCTTGCGATCATCGCTTCTGTCGCTCTTGCGCGCCGCCTCATCCGCCGCGTGCGCCGGCAGACACCGCATTCCTCTTAGAATTCCTTTTCAAAGGAGACATATCATGGCACAGTCCGCTCGCCGCTCCTCCGGTTTTGCACGCTTCTGGCGCATCTTTATTTTTGTCGTTATCCTCGGCTGCATGGCGTGGAGTATCTGGGACGCCAATCGGGATAAACTGGCGTCGAAGGGCGAATGTACGATTCACTTCATCGACGTGGGACAGGGAGATGCCGCACTTATCGTGACGGACGGCGGGAGCGTTCTCATCGACTGCGGTCCGGAGGACACGGAAAACAAACTGCTCGAATACGTAAAACGCTACACCGAATCGCATGATTGTCTCATTCCGACGCATCCGCATGAAGACCACATCGGCGGCGCCGATAGGATTCTCGAGGGCATCCAGACGGAGAGAGTCCTTTTGACCGACGCCGTCTCTACGACACCCACCTATACCCGCGTGCTCGATCTTTTGGAAAACGGTACAGCGGAGGTAACAGAAGCCGTGCCCGGTTATACGTTCACGCTCGGCAGCACGACGTTCACCGTTCTTTCGCCGGAGCCGGACCAGACCTTTGAAGACATGAACGACGGCAGTATCGTTCTTCTCGTGGAGGTTGCCGGTGTCAAGGCGTTGTTCACGGGCGACGCAGGTGCGGCCGCCGAGGAAGCGCTCCTGGCGAGATATACCGCGGACGAGCTTTCTGCAGATATTCTGAAGATCGGCCACCACGGATCTTCTTCCTCGACAACGTCCGCACTGTTGCAGACCGTCCGGCCGAAATACGCCGTGATCTCCGTCGCATCGGATAACGAGTTCGGCCACCCGCACGGCGAAACGCTGAACCGACTGGCCGCAAACGGCGTCTCCGTTTACCGTACGGATGTCTCCGGCACGGTCACGGCAACGATAAAGGGCGGAAAGATCGAATGGAAAACGGAAAAATAAGGCAGCCGCTTTCACAGCAGAGGGAACTCAACGTTGAAAGCTTTTAAGGAAGTTCTGCTCGTTTTGTTTGTCATCTTCATCCTCGCGTCGGTCGGCTACCTGATCTATCTGTTCGTGACTGTCGGCATCCCGATGGGCATCCGGCTTTTCTATGCATTTTTGAAATAAGGTGACTTTATGCAGTACATAACGAAGACCGTCGCGATGAAAGACGGACGCTCGGCGACCTTCCGTGCGCCCGACCCGGCGCGCGATGCCGGGGCAATGCTCGACTATCTGAAAGCGACCGCCGCGGAAACGGAATTCCTCTCGCGCACGCCTGCGGAGTGTGATATTCCGGAAGAAAATGAAAAGGCGTTTCTCGAAAGCACGCTTCGCATGAAGAACGCCGTCATGATCGTCTGCGAAGTGGACGGCACGCTGGCAGGGAACTGCGAGATCGTCTTTGAGACACGCGTGAAAAAGAAGCACCGTGCCACGGTGATGATCGCCGTTCTGCAAAAATTCTGGGGGCTCGGCATCGGCACGGCGATGTTTCGTGAGATGATCGACCTCGCGCGTGCACACGGCACGGAGCAGCTCGAACTCTCCGTCGTCGAGGGCAACGAACGCGCGATAGCGCTCTATCGGAAAATGGGCTTTGAAACGGTCGGGACACTTCCCGACGCGTTCCGCCTCAGCGGCAGCGTGTCCGCCGGCGAAATACTGATGAGGAGAGTGCTATGACGATCCGTGAATGGTACAGCGAGCCGAAAGAGATGCAGGAGATATTTCTCTCGCAGATCGAATCGTGCGACTGGAAGCCGGGCCGTGATCTCGCGGCGATGATCCGCTCCGGCGCAATTTCGGAGGTCTGCGGTGACGAACCGAAGCTCCTCGTTTTGACCGACGGGGAGGCCGTCGTCTCTTTCTGCACGCTCACCGTGCAGGACGACATCAAGCCGACCTTTATGACGCCGTGGATCGGCTACCTCTATACGTACCCCGCGTTCCGCGGGCACCGCTATGCCGGTCAGCTTCTTGCCCACTGCGAAGCACTCGCCGCGCAGAACGGTCAGCCGGTCGTGTACCTCTCGACCGAGTGGGTGGGACTTTACGAAAAGTACGATTACACGTTCCGCGGCATGATGACGTCGTTTGACGGACAATCGCTCCGCGTATACGAAAAGCGTCTTCTGCCCGGTTTTGCCGTGCCGGAAGACCTCGCCGATGATGAGATTTTTCTCCGGCTCATCAGCGTTTCATCGGCGGTCCCCGAGAAAATGTACGTGAACGCGTACCAGTTTGCGATTTGCCGGAACGACGGCACCGTCGTCGGCAGATTCTCGTTCCGCGCCGGGTACAGCCCGAAGACACGCTACGGCGGCCACCTCGGATACGAGGTCTTTGAGCCGTACCGCGGTCATCACTATGCCGCCCGGGCGTCACGTCTTGTCACCCGGTTTGCCGCCACCCTCGGGATGCCCTACGTCTACATCACCTGCGCGCCGGACAATACGGCGTCCGCCCGCACGGCGCTCGCCGCCGGCGGCAAACTCATCGAGAACGCGCTCGTGCCGGATTGGATGGACCTGTACGAAGACGGTTACAGAGCCGTCCTCGTCTACCGGCTCGACACGGACCGAAAACCGACGGCGTGATACCGTTCATTTGTGAAAAAGACTGCCCGCGGGCAGTCTTTTTTCTTATCTGATTTTGTACCGGAGCCGCAGGTTATCCGCGATCATCGCAATGAATTCGGAGTTGGTCGGCTTGCCGCGGCTCGTCTGGATCGTGTAGCCGAAATAACTGTTCAGCGTGTCGATGTCGCCTCTGTCCCAAGCCACCTCGATCGCGTGCCGGATCGCGCGCTCGACGCGGCTCGTCGTGGTCTGGTATTTCTTTGCCACGGAGGGGTAGAGCACCTTTGTCACCGAGTTGATGATGTCGCTGTCCGCGATCGTCATGAGGATCGCCGTGCGGAGGTACTGGTAGCCCTTGATGTGCGCCGGCACACCGATCTGGTGGATGATCTTCGTGACCTGCGCTTCCATATCGGCAGGCGTTCCGTTCTGTGTCCCGAGAAGTCCCTCGGCGCGGTTTTTGAGGATCGTCCCGATGTGCTCCGCAAGACTCTGGTAGTCGAGCGGTTTCGGCAGGCAGAGCGCGGCACCCGCGCGGCTCGCTTCGACGAACAGATTCTGATTGGTGACGAGCGACGAGATGATGAACGCCGGTACACGTCCCGTGCCGTAATTCAGCGCCGACGCCTGCCGGACGAGTCCGATGCCGTCGAGCTTTGAAAGCCATATGTCCGCAATCACGAGATCGGGGTGCGTCCGCCCGATCATCGACAGTGCTTCCTCGCCGTTCGATGCTTCGTCAACGAAGCGGTATCCGGCGCGCTGCAGCGCTTCGCGGCATGCCTTCCGAGTTTCTGCATTTTCGTCTGCAATCATGATTCTGACGATATTTTCCATGTTTCTTTTCTCCGTTTCCTTTGATTTCCTTTTGCTACCATATTTTACCATTTACAGGAGAAAAATGCAATACTAACATTCGATAAATCTTTCACAAAAATCGCTGGAAATAATTGGTAAATAATACCAAATACAAAAAAGAGAACGGCATCGACCGTTCTCTTCGTATTCAGTTCTGTTTCCGCACGAATTTGTACTCGTCCCAGTAGCGGAAATAAGGGCACCGTTTGTTCCCGGAGGAAAGCACACGGATGAGGTCGTCCTCGTCCATGCTCATCTGACATTCCTTGGCGCTGTCTTCGTCGTCGCTGTAGTCGTAGTACATGCAGTTCTCGCAGTCCGCGACTTCCGGCTGTTTCTCTTTCATCATGTTCCTCCTTTGACCGTACCGATACAGTTCACGCCGTCGTGCCCGGTGAGATATACGGGAACGATGCGGAGCATATCGCCCTCCGGCGCGTCACACAGAATATCGACGTAGTGTTCCGAATGCCCGTAGGTCATCCCGTCCACCGGCTCCTCGCAGAGCACGTACACGGGCTCCGTACGGTGCGCCTCGACGTACTCGTCGAGCAGCGCCGACTTGACCTCTTTCTGCACGACTTCGAGCCGCGCGGCCCGGCTGTGCCGCACGTCGCCCGGTACCTGATCCGGCATCACGTCGGCCTCCGTCCCCTTGCGCTGCGAGTAGGGGAAAATGTGCAGGTGCAAGAACCGTGCCTCACGGCAGAACACGACCGTTTCCTCGAATTCTTCATCGGTCTCACCGGGAAAGCCGACGATCACGTCGGCGGTCAGCTGTACGTCCGGGATCGCCTCGCGCGCCTTTCTGATCGAGTCCATCGCCTGCTCGGCGTTGTAAGGACGCCGCATCCGGCGGAGCACGCCGGACGAGCCGCTTTGAATGGAAAGGTGAAAATGCGGCAGAATCTGCGGCAGGGAAGCGACCTCGTCCGGAAAACCGTGACGCATGAGATTCGGCTCAAGCGAGCCGAGCCCGATCCGCCGGATGCCGGGCACGTCGGCGACTGCTCTCAGAAGATTTCCGAGTGTGTCGCCCGTGTCTTTTCCGTAGGACGCCGTCTCAATGCCGGTGAGGATGACTTCTTCGCACCCGCCTCGCGCGACGTCGCACACCTCGCGGAGGATCACGTCGGCGGATTTGGAGCGGATGCGGCCGCGTGCCGTCGGGATCAGGCAATAGGCACATCGGTTTTCGCAGCCGTCCTCGATCTTGATGTACGAGCGGCAGCGCCGCGGTGACGAGAGTGTCAGCTCGTCGTAAGGCGCCTTTTGTATATCGGTGACGAGGTTTTTCTCGCCGTGGAAAGTTCCGTCGATCAGCTCGCGTGCCACGCGGGCGATGTCGCACTTGGCGCTGTTGCCGCAGACGGCGGCAACGCCGGGAATGCGGAGTGCTTCGCGGCTCGAAACCTCGGCAAAGCAGCCGGCGGCGATCACGGGAACGCCGGGGTAAGTCGCTGCCATGCGGCGGATGATCTGCCGGGATTTTCGGTCGCTTTCCGCCGTGACGGTGCAGGTGTTGACGATGCAGACGTCAGCCGTCTGCCCGAACGAAACGACGCGGATGCCGTCTTTTTCAAGCTGTTCTGCAATCGCGTCCGATTCGTACTGGTTGACGCGGCAGCCCAGCGTGTAGATCACGGCTGTCTTCTCGTTTGCCATTTTCGCACCTCCCGTCATTTTGCTTTTTCCTATTTTACCATACTTCCACGCACTTTGCAATCACCGGCATAAGAAAAGCCGCGGCACTTTTCGTGCCGCGGCTCAGTTTTACTTTCAGCCGAGGGAAACGGAGCCCGTTTCGATGAGCCGCCCGGTCGACCGGTCGAAGAGCATCACACCGCTGCCGCCGAAGACGACGCGGACTTTCTGCCCGATCTCGTAAGTCACGCCGCCGAAGACGACG
>JAKSPV010000038.1 GCA_024404475.1 Clostridia bacterium
ACCGATGGAGGTAAATGAATATGAAAACAAAAGAAGAACTCAACGCCCTCAAAAAAGAGGTTGAAGCACTGAACAAGAAACTCGCGGAGCTGACGGATGATGAACTTTTACTGGTCGTCGGCGGCGATGGGCACAATTTCGGCGGCGAGAAGGGTGATGAAGGCCTTCCCGACGGTCAGGTCATCACTTCTGGCCCTGTCAGCACATCGTGGCAGTTCTTTGACTGAACCCCGCTTTCACAAAATCAGGCATAACGATTACCGCAGCATTCTAAAAGAATCCTTGCAACCAAACAAAAAACTCCGACATCCGATACAATCCGGATGCGGAGTTTTTTTCTTGATTTTAGATGCTTTTTGCATACACAGAGGAAGCAAGAACACAGCCGACTGTGCGGGGGGACGTCCCCCGCAAGTCTCCGAATTCTCCCCCGGCAGTCAGATTTCCTTGAGCGGCATCGGCTTACCGTGGGGATGATGCGGACCGCCGTGAGGGCCGTGATGCCCGTGCGGGCCATGGTGGCCGTGGGGGCCGGGGTGGCAGTGAGGACGATTCTCACCGAAAACACCGGACTCCAGATGTGCGCTCAGTTTGTCGCAGAGAGCGCAGAATTCCGCTGCCTCCTCTTCCGTGAAGCAGGCAGCAAGTTTCGCATTCTCTTCGTTGAAGCGCGTTTCGATGCGCCCGACGGCGTCTTTGCCGCTCTCGCTGAGGAAAACCTTCGTGGCCCGGCTGTCCGTCTCGTCGCTCACGCGAGTGACCAGGCCGTTTTCTTCCATGCGGCCCAGAAGCTCGGACATCGAGGAGGGGCGCACGTCCATGATTTCGCACAGTTCGGAGGGAGCCGCACCGTCATGTTCACGCAGGGTCATCAGCATCCGACCAACTGCGGGCGGAAACTCCTGCTCGTGCATCGGGCGCCGGCGCATGGCGCGCATCAGTTTGAGAACGCTTTTTGTTACGTCGTTTCTTCTTTCGATCATTTCTTCCATTTTGTACTCCTTTCACATGACACAGAACAGTCAAAGACAGTTCGTTAGGTACCTAACCGAACACCATTATAGTTAGGTGCCTAACAATTGTCAAGAGTTTTTTGAAAATTTTTTTACTTTTTTAAATCGGTATTTCGCAGCACCTCTTTTTCGGCAGTTCATTCACTCCATTACTGCTCCTTCCTGCGGTCGTCATCTCCGGATTCCCCGTTCCGGTCCTCAACCCGGAGATAGATACTATAAGAGAGCGAACGTACACACTCACCGAAGCAAAACAAAACCCCGGAAACCCTCTCAACAAAGGGTTTCCAGGGTTCTTTCTGCCGTTCTTTCGGGACTTCGGCTCAAAGCTGATCCATATGCGATCTTGCCCAGTCGTAGATCTCGTCCAGCGCTCTTGCTTTATCCTTATCCAGTTCAAAGGGATTCTCCCGGATGAGCTTCTTGGCCTCCGCTTTCGCGTTCTGATGGACGTCCGGCTTGCCGGCGCTGATCCACTGCTGCAGCTGATAACTCGGGAACAAACGGGAATTCCACTGGTTTTCCTGATAATGTTCCACCGTAGACAGTTCCGAAATGAAATCGTCGTCGGTGTTTTCCAGAACGACATCCAGAAGCAGATGCTCTTCGTCGAAGACCGTATCGCTCATCTCGTAAACCTTCCTGAGCCCATCCAGGATCTCACGGTCTACCATCAGCTGAACGGGAGAAAACACTTCATCCATGGAGAGTCCGCCGGCGCCGGTAAAGTTCCGTTTCCCATATTCCGCCATGATGCCGGCGTACATGGCCTTCTGTGCTGCCGCCTGCTGGTTCGGCACCTGAGACATGGTGTTGAGACACTTGGAGACGATCTGCGTTTTGAAGATGGTTTTGTTGATCTCGATCTCGATCCGGTTAATGGCGATATTCGTCGGCGTTCCGTAGATAAAGGACATATATTTCATATCAAACGGGTACAGGTTGACGCTCATGCTGAGTTCCTTCGCGCCGAGAGCATCGAACACCATGCCGCCGCCCAAAACTTCCGCCACAGCTACGGTAAAGCCGGACACGATGGTCGCGGGCGTGCTGAGCCCGATGATGGGCATATCGCCCACGGCAACCGACGACTCGGGATAACGCATGAACATCTCCAAGGTACAGTCCACCTCGTTCCCCGTCATTTTCAAAGGCGAGATCAAGTGGATGCCGAGGGCATTTTCGAGCCCCATGATATCCATGCACTGCTTCAAAAGCAAATCGGTGCCGATGGATTTATACCCGGCCCACTGGGGCGCACCGCGGGAGTTTTTCGCGCTGCTGACAAACTGGGAAATGCCCTGCAGCGGCAGCGGAACGTCCTGCGGGATGCCGGGCGCGCTTCCGGTGATGCCGGAATTCCTCATGGCGTCGATCAAACGGGCCATGTCATTGTTATCCGCCTCCGTAATCGGGCGGACACGGTCATCCCAGTCCACGATGTGGTTGGCATGTCCGAGGCAGGAGGCGGTAAATTTTGTCGGTGCGGAATATTCTTTTCCGGCCTGGAACCTTTTTACGAATGCATCGGTGTACGCTTCCGTAAAGCATACGCGTCCGTTCACAAAGGAGATTCCTTCCACCTCTTCCAGCTTTTTCAGAACGGTCTTGTTTTCAACGAGAAGTCCCTTTTTCGCCAGAAGGACCAATGCGTTCTGATAGATCTTTTCAATAATGGCATCATAATGACCCATGGTTCCGATTCTCCTTAACAGTATTATTGATGCTCTTTCCAGTACTTCTCCGCCGCGGCGATATCGTCAGCCGTGGGCGCATAGGGGATGGACGAGCAGCGGAAATCGACCTTGCCGTTCTCACGCGGATAAGGAGACACGTTGTCGTTCTCGTAGAGTTTTCTGTCTTCCTCTTTGGAAAAATCGGGGATATCGTACGCGCAATTGCCATTGAGGACGCTTCTCCACGCGAGAATGGCGACAGACGCCATCGCAGTCGCACGGTATACGTTCCAGTACGGTGTCTCACCCTTTTCGAGCGCCTTCACAAACTCGTGGATGACCCAGAAGTCACCGCCGTCGTGACCGGTTCTGTCGGCGTACTCGCCGAGCTCCTTGTCCGGCCATTCGCAGTCATACTCGGCCTCGCACTGTTCCACATCAGCAGGTTTCGTCAATTTGCCGTAAGAGACACGCATCTTGCCGGTGGTAGGGCTGATTTCCGCACCGCCCTTCGTGCAGCAGAGACGGTAATGCGAGCCGTGAGGGAAAAATATCGACCACCCGTTGACGCGGAACACGGCGTCGTTGTCGGTCTGGATCATGATGATGGCTGCGGCGTCGCCGGTATTGAGCGCGGTGTCCTTTGCGACCTCAGGGGCAAAAGCAGCCATGGCGGTCACCCGCTTCGGCATGCAGTCTGTCATCTTCATAATGGGAGCGAGCGCATGGGTGGTATAGTACGTACGGGGCGTCCAGTTTCTCCAGTGCATGACGCCGGTCGCATAACGGTTCTGTTCGTCAGAGCTCATGGGATGGACGTATTCACCCTCACCGTATACGATCTTGCCGAGTTTGCCGCTCTTGTAGAGTTTCTCCATGGCAAGATTCGGCTTCGTGTAGGGGTAATTTTCCAAAAGGCCGTAGATCTTGCCTGTCTCCTCGACCGCACGGACGAGTTCAACGCCCTCAGCCATGGTGACGTTGCTGGTCGTCTCGCTGAGAACGTGCTTGCCCGCACGCATCGCTTTGATCGCGTACGGCGTGTGCTCGCTGAAATAGTTCGCGAGAATGACGGCATCCATATCGTGTTTGAGAAATTCGTCATAGTCGGAATAGAACGTCACTTTGTCCATATCCGGGAGTTCCCTTTTCAGACGCGCAACGGTCTTTTCGTTCTTTTCACAATAGGCGACGACCTCGGCGCCCGATGCTCTAAGTGACGAAACGAAGCTGGCGCCTCTGCCTCCTCCGATGATGCCGAATCTGAGTTTAGCCATGATCATGACCTTCCGTATTAACAGTAGAATAAAACGGTTTCCCGCCTCTTTGATAGTAGCACACCGCAGGCGAGAAGTCAACAGAAAACGGACTTTGCGGCAAAAAGGCGCCGGCATATCCGGCCGTGTCCGAAAAAGAAAAAAGGAAAATTTTTCTATTGCGGAAATTTTTCGCCCGTGTTATACTGAAAATGTCAAAAAACGTTAGCCACTGCGCCGGATATCTCGTATAAACAAGTGTAAAAGAAAGGCGGGGACGACCCGCCGCGAACTCAAAAATCCGATCGAAGAAGGTAACACACCATGCTTCCGAATTATCCTTATTTCAAAAGTGATCTCGAAGAACTGAAACAGAAGATCGGCGCGCTCCGCGAGGAATTCCGCGCCAATGTGACCAAGGACCTCAACGACCGTCCGTACGGACCGGCCTATGAAGCACTGACGAAAGCATTCGCAGACATCGAGACAAGTTTCGCCGTCCTCGAAAGCGAGAACGCCACCGAGGACGAGAAAAACGCCGCGTGGGAGACCCTGACCGGCCGCATGAGCAACGCCGCGTGGAAACTTCCCCGCCCGAGCGGAGAGAACGACGCCGACGCCGTGCGGATGAACACCTATTGGGAAAGCGGCTCGTTCCGCACGCTGTACAGCGTTGCCAAGCGGCTCGACGACCTCGCGGGTGAGGCCGACATGATCGAGATCCGCGGCGGCTACTACGGCATCGACAGCGGTTTCAGCCGTTTCGAGGACGAAAGCCGGGAGTACGTGAAAGCCGTGTACACCGTTCCCGAAACGCTCGAATACCAGAGCTACTGGGACATGCAGGAAAAGGCGAGAGAGTACCGAACGAAAGAGCAGGAAGCGAGCCGCGCGCTTGCCGAGATGGAAGAAGAAGAGCGCGTCGAGAAGCTCGAGCGCGAATATAACGAGACGCGCAAGGCCGTCATGGTGCAGATCTACAAGATCGAAGCCGACAACGCCGACATCGCAAGAGCCGCCCGCGAGGTGGAAGCCGCGCTCCGCGAGGAACGCGAGACCATCCGCGCGCTGGAACTCCGCGAGAAAGAGATCCGCGCCGAAGAGGCGAAAAAACTCGCCGACAAGGCAAAACTCGAAGAAGAGCTGAAGGAAACGGAAGCCCGTCTGGAAATTGCCGCACAGCAGATCACGCAGCTGAACAAGCAGCTCGAAGACCTCGAATGGGAGAGCGATGACACGCTGCGCTACCTCGCCGAGAAGGTCGAGGCCGCTGACCGCAAATACAAGACGAAACAGGAGAAAGCCCTCGCCGAAAAAGTCGGCGCGTTCGCAGGACTGCTTCTCAAAAACGAAGACGTCGCGGCTCTGAAAACCGATTTCGAAAACGAAATGCGGAAGAAAGGTTACGCGGATCTTGACGAGGAAACGTTCAGAAAGCGCCTTGCCAACGGCAAAGTCGCCGCCGGCCTACCGAAGAACATCCTCGACCAGTACAAAGAGATCAATTTCCGCACGCTGCTCGACGACTACGAGATGTACCTCACATTTGACGGCTACCGTCAGAAGCTCCGCGGTTTCAGCGAGCCGCTCTACGGCACCGAGCCGACCGGCATCGATGACACCGTTGACACACCGGATGCGTTTCTTCGTGTCTGGAACGAAAAGGGCTACATGAAAACCCAGGAAAAGATCGCCGAGATGCTCGAAACAAAGGGTCCGGAAGAGGCAGAACGTCTCACGCACGTCTACAACATCTACAAGAAGATCGGCTTCGACCGGATGACAGCCGAACAGCTCGGACGCGATCTTGAACCGCTGCTGAAACAGAAAGCGGCGCTCGAGCGCCAGCGCGAACAGGCGGCTGCGAAACTCGAAGAACTGGAGCGTGCGATCGAAAACGCGACCTATGAAAGACAGCTCGCGCCGCACGAAAAGCGCGTCAAGACGCTGGAAGGACAACTCGAACGTCTCGACGAGCAGGACACCCGTTACAGAGCGGAGATCACGAAGAAGCGCGGCGTCATCATTGACGCGCTCGGCCACCTCGAAACCGCCCAGAAAGCCGAAAAGAACTGCCGCGAGGACGCGGAAAAGTACCGCAAGCTCTACGAGAAGGCCGTCGCCGACACGAACACCGTTGAGGAGGTTTACGCAAAGCGCCTCGCGGCCGGCAAGACCTACGATGCAGTCAAGGGCAAGGCCGACCTCCGCAGGAACGACGCAGTGCACCGTCTCAAACAGCACGTTGAACTCACGGTCAACAACTTCCTCGACACGAGAAACTGCTGCAAACGTGCCCGCCACACCAACACCACCGAGTTCGAGGCCGTCGGGACGGCGCTCCGCGGTCTGACGGAAGAGATCAACCAGATCGCCGCGACCATCTCGCTCGCGGACGTCAAGTACCGCCTCGAACGGATCCGCGAAGCGGCGCAGAATTACCTCGACATCAAGAACAGAGAAACGATCGTCCGCGCATCGAACCAGAGAAAGTACCGCATGGACTGGGCGAAGCGCCTCGTCACGTTTGCTGACAATGCGGCAAAAGAGATCGGCGAGACCGACAAGGCGCTCAAGGTCATTGACGACCGTACCGCCGCCGCAAAAACCGTGCACGATCACCTGCCCGAGGATCGCGGAGAGGTGTTCTACCAGATCAACGAAGCGATTGAAAAGCGGACGCGCGAAAAGGAAGCCGTTAAAACCGAAAAGGCAGCCGAGCCGAAGCCCGAAGCAAAACCCCAGCCCCCGATGCTTCCCTAACAGAACGCAGAAGGACACAGCAAAAACATAAAGAAAACCCGCCGGGATCTTCCGGCGGGCTTTTTTGTTTCGGTCACGATTTCTTTTTCTTTTTCTCTCTTTTCGGCTTTTCGTCCGCCTCTTCGGCGAGAGTACCCTCCGGCAGTTTCTTCTTCCACTCGGCGAAGCGTCCGGCCGCATTGAGAGGCGCACGGAACGTCCTTGCCGCATAAAAAGTGACGAGGAGTTCATCTGCCTTGTCCGTCAACTCGGCCGTCAGAAGGCACGGATTATGGAGCAGCGGGTAGCACAGCACCGCCAAGGCGCCGGGCGCCTCAGCGAGGCGCACCTCGCGTCCCATCTCGGCAAACGCGTGCGCCACGGCATCCGCGAGCGCCGCCTCCCGGACAGCCGTCCGGTAGGTGCGTTTCTTCACTTTGAGTCCGAAAAGACGCGCCGACAGCGAGCCGGAATAGAAGCCCTGAAACACCGAGTCGAGAACGTTTCCCGCCACGATGCAGCCGTCTGCGTCGGGAGTGATATAACCGATAAGGATCCGGCGGATCTCTTTGCGTCTCGCGTCCATCGTTAGCTCCTTTCCGAAAGGAAAGGGCAATACGGGGTATTGCCCTTTTTTGTTATTCTGCGGGGTTGACCGTCACGGTGACGACCGTTTTGATCGAGGCATCCTCGTCCGCCGCTGCGGTGATCGTGAAGACGCTCGTGCCCTCTTCCGAGACGGGTGTGAACACGACCGTGCTGCCCTGCTTTGCCGCGGTGATCGAGCCGGTACCGCCGGCCTTCGTGCCCGTGATCGTGTAGCCGAAGCCGTCGAGTGCGCCGACGAGCTCGGCGCTGACTTCAAGAACATTGCCCGAGGTCATCGAAAGTTCGCAGCCCGCCGTCGTGTTCCGCTCGAGGATGGCGTTGCCCGCACCGTCACGCACGGTGGCGTGGACAAGAAGCGAGACCTCGGCGAAGTTGACGGTGCAGCCGTCCGCCGCGGTGACGGTCTTGCCGACGGCACGCGAGACGGAATAGTCGCTGCCGCCGACCGTCCAGTCGGCCGTCAGCGAGGAGAGCGTCCACGTGCAGCCGGAGGCCGCCGTAAGGCGGATATACCGGATGCCGGTGACGTTCTTCAAAAGGACGGACACAGTCGCACGCTCACCGGCGCGGAAACCGCCCGCGGTAAGAAGCGCGGAAAGACTGCCGAGCGAGACCGTCGCGTTTTTGCCGGAAGCGTCCAGAACGCCGAGTTCCGCGGTAATGCCCGCGCCGTCCGCCCCGCTGATCGAGGCGGTGGTAAAGGTCATCTCGAGCGGCACGACGCTGCCCGCGGCAGCGGCGAAGGTCTGCTTCGTTCTCGTCACGGGGATCTCACGGCCGACGCCGTACAGTCCCGTGCGGTTCTCGATGCCGCCTGCCTCGACCGATGCAGTCTCGACGGCAGCGGCGGTGATCGTGGCGTTGACGGGGCCGATTCCCAGGACGTTGACCTTTTTAATCTCCTTGACGTACGCTTCACGGAACGTCAGCTCTGCCGTCATGCCCGCACGGATCGAGGTGATGCCCGCGTCGGTCAGGTAGATGTAGGAGGATTCGTAGACCGTGTCGCCGAGGTCATTGACCGTGGTGTACGAGATGGAGAAGGCGATGTCCATCGTCTCGGGGCGCAGCTCGGTCGCCGCCGTCCCGTCAGCGAACTGGATCGTCAGCCGCTCGATCTCTTCCCTGCCGGAATTCGTCCGCGGCGAAGCGGTCGCCGCGTACTGGGCGTTCTCACCGCCAAAGGGCAGCTCGTAGGTCGCGATAACGACGCCGGAGCGCACCTGCTGGATGACGGCGCGGTCGATATAGGCGGCGTTCTCGGTCTCGATCTTCATCTCATAGAGTGCCGAAAGGCCGCGGGCGCCGACGCCCATGACGGAAAGCATATTCTTGCCGGAAGCGTCGAGGCGGGCGCTGACGTTGTACGCCTTGTCCTCCTCGCGCATCTGGTATTTGACCGTGGCAACGGCGCTGCCCGCTTTGGCGGCGTCCGTGCCGCCGGTCGTATAGACGTAAATGTTCAGCGTGTCATCGTCACCGGCGGGCACGCGGTCGATCACCGCTTCCCTCTTGTCGGTGTTGATATTGATGTTGTTCTTCTGGAACTCGATCATCTGCTCCGAGGTGCCCGTCCGGATGAACGGGAGCTCGTAGCCGTCGGTGCCCTTGTCGCTGCAAAGGTGTTCGAGTTTTGCGTCGCGCTGGTACTCGTCGTTCGCATTGAGGTAGAGCGCGCCGTCCGAGACGATCTGGTAGATATCGACGCCGCCGATCTTCCAGGTGGTGTCCGTGTCGCCGGATGCATGGAACTTGATGCCGATGATCTCGCGGACGTCGGAAAGCGAGAAGATGAAGCGGTCCACGTGGTTCTCCCGCAGCATATAAGACGGGTCGAGCATCGCGGCGTACTTGCCGCCGAGATCCATGTTGACGCCCTGTTTCTCGTTCGCCACGGTGGACTTGCCGGCGTAGTCTGCGATCGCGGCGGCGACGTCGATCGGCGCCGTGGAGATCGTATTGCTGGACGTCTTGTAGTAGTAGACAGTCGCCGTCAGCGAGCCGGCAGCCGCCGGCTGACCGGACGGGTAGGCGCCCGTCGCGACCGTCACGAGGAAGTTCATGGTATAGCCCTTGGAGGTAACGAGGCAGTTCTTCGAGACCTCGCTCTCCGCGCGCAGGCGACTCGCGCCCGCGTCGCCGCCGGACTGGTAGTTGATGTCGATCCAGCCGACGTTCTCCACACGCCAGGTCTTGCTGATGCCGGCGCTGCTGGTCAGGACGACCTCGATATCCTGGATGTTCAGTTTATCGAAGATGTCTCGGTCGTCGATGTCGCTCGGGATGATGCGCACCGCGCGGACTTCGCCGTAGTCGCGGTTGACGGCGATCGTGAAGGTCTCCGTCATGCCGGCGCGGAAGCCGTCCGCGGAAAGCTGCTGGTTAGCCTGCACGTAGGCGCTCTTGCCGTTATCGAAGACGAGCTGGAAGTAGAAGATGTTGTTCGAGCCGCAGTCACCGTAGATCTCGCTGGAACTCGTGTTCTTCTGCACCTGCACGTTGACCGTGTAGCGCTGGAAGACCTTCGAAAAGCCGAGATCCTGCATGGCCTCATTATAGGTCATCTCGCGGCTGATCTCTTCCCAGTTGACGCCGCCGCCCCATTCGATGTCTCCTCCGGAGGAGGACTGGCCGTCGAAGTGGATCGTGACGCTGTTTTCCTCCGGACGGAGGAGCACTTTCTTGTCGAAACGCTGCACGACGCGGTCGGTCGTGTATTTCCGGTAGATGTTCCGGTCGGTCGCCGTGCCGTTCCCCGTCTTGTCGGCGGAAAGCCACTCGAGATGGCCGGAGGAGACGCCGTCGATCCGGTAGATAACGAGAGAGCTCATCTGCCACTCGTCCCGGCCGGATATGGACAGCTCGACGTCGGTGAAATAATCGACGTCGCTGTAACCGACCGTGAAGACGAGCTTGCCGCCGGGAGCCGCGCCGAGCGCGTAGGCGGCGTCGCCGTTCTTGCCCGGCCAGTAGCCGTAGTAGCTGCGGATCGCATCGCTGAGGAGCATGGGATCGGACGATTTTTCGGTGCCGTCGGTGGAGTGGTAGCGGATGACCGCGGTGATCTCGCCCGTCGTGCCCGCGCTCGCGATGATGTCGGTGGCGATCTCAAAGAGATACGAGCCGGCGGTGTTCGAAAGGAGATACGTGGAGGAACGCTCGCCGCCCGCTTCGAGCGAAGAAAACTGCCCCGCGACGTTCTTTCTGGTGCCCGGGTTGAGCGTCTGCCCGGAGGTGCTGGAGGAGCGGTAGGAAGCGATCGGCGTGCCTTCGGTCGTGCATGCGAGGATGGCGCC
>JAKSPV010000039.1 GCA_024404475.1 Clostridia bacterium
GTCACCGACATGGGAAGCGAATACCCGGTCGGCAGATGCACCGGCGAGCAGCTCGGGCGCAGCTACGTCCGCATCATCGACAACCTGCTCGCGGCGACGTACCCCGAGCTGAAATTCAACATCCTCAACGCCGGATGCAGCGGCAACACCTCGCGCGACCTGCTCGCGCGGTGGGAGCGCGACGTGCTCGCATTCCACCCCGACTGGGTGTCGATCTGCATCGGCATCAACGACGTCTGGCACCAGTTCGACGACGTGGCGATGCCCGACCGCGGCGTCTCGCCCGAGGAATACGAAGCCAACCTTGTCAAAATGATCGAAACGACGAAGGACAAGGTGAAAGGCATCATCATCGTCTCCCCGTACTACATGGAGCCGAACCGCACGGACTTCGTCCGCGCACGGATGGACGAGTACACCGCGATCTGCAAAGCGCTCGCCGAGCGCTACGGCCTCCTCTTCGTCGATTTTCAGGCGCTCTATGAGAAATACTGCTCCATCCGCCACTCCTCGTTCATCGCGTGGGACCGCGTCCACCCGAATCAGGTCGGCGCGACGCTGATGGCGATGGAATTCCTCTCGAAATGCGGCTACGAGTACGTGCCGCTGCTCTCCCGCTGACAAAGAAAAAGCGGTCACGCCGTGTGGCGTGACCGCTTCTCCCGTGAAAATGCAATCCTTCGCATAATTTTTCGCGTCCCGATATGTTTTAAGAATAAATATTCTGTTTTTTGAATATTGTTTCACAAATCGGATGCGAAATGTTCGATTCCGTCAGAAGACGGGATCCGGCTCCTCCGCCTCGGCGGCCTCTGCCGCCTCAGCCGCCATTTCGGCGGCGGCACGGACGGACTCCGTCTCGTATGCGGCGAGAACGGCTGCCTCCAGCTCCGCACGGAAACCCGCGTTGATCGGATGAACGATGTCGCGGTAAGTCCCGTCAGCGTTCTTGCGGCTGGGCATGACGATGAAGTCCTTGTCGCGCGCATGGATCACCTTGATGTCATGAACGGCAAGCTGGTGGTCGAACGTCACGGATACGATCGCTTTCATCGGTCCTTCATCGAAAAACTTTCTGAACTTAATGTCTGTGATAATCATGATTATCCTCCCGATGACGTGTAAAAGTACGTCTTTTCCCTCTCAGTATAATGAATAAATATAAACGATTCATTTCCAAATATTAAAATTTTTTTAACAAATCGTACATTTTTTCCTGAAAATCGTCTCTGCCGGAGCGTTTTTGTCAAAGCAGACCCGTCCGCGGGCCGCTTTCCGCTCCTTCCGATACAATCATCCGAAAGGTCGTGTTGTTTATCATGGCTCTTCCCAACACCCATTACGGCGCCGCCGCCATCGCCGCGCTCCTCGAGAAGAAATGCCGCCTGTTCTTCGCCGGCATCGGCGGGATCAGCATGTGCTCCCTCGCTTGGATCGCGCATCTGCGCGGGCACGAGGTCGCCGGCTACGACAGAACGCCGAGCGACATCACCCGTGCGCTCGCGCACGACGGCATCACCGTTTACTACGACGCCGACGAGGCGCACGTCAGCGGCATCGACGCGCTCATCTACACCGTCGCCATGCCCGAAACGAACCCGGAATACGCCGCGGCCAAGGCCGCCGGCATCCCCTGCATCTCCCGTGCCGACTTCCTCGGGTATATCATGACCTCGTACCGCCGCCGCATCGGCGTCTCCGGCATGCACGGCAAGAGCACGACGACCTCGATGCTCGAGCGCATCTACACCGAGGCGGGGCGCGATCCCGTCGTCTCCTGTGGCGCCACCATGAAAGACGTCGGCACGCCGTACCGTATCGGCCGCGGCACCGACTTCATCTTCGAGGCGTGCGAGTACATGGACTCGTTCCTCGACTTCTACCCGACGACGGCGATCATCCTCAACATCGAAATGGATCACGTCGATTACTTCCACTCGATGCGGCAGATCACGGACTCGTTCGGCGAGTTCATCGCCAAGACGGAGCCGGACGGCATCGCCGTATTGAACGTCGCCGACGAAAACGTCGCCGAGGCGGCGAAGGATTACAAGGGCCGCGCCGTCACGTTCGGCGTCGGCCGTCCCGATGCCGATTACAACGCGGCGAACCTGACGTTCGAGCGCGCCTGCGCCCGTTTTGATCTCCAACTGCGGGGCGTGACCGTCACGCACATCGAAATGAACGTTCCCGGCGAGCACATCGTCCCGGACGCGACGGCGGCTGCCGCCGCGGCGATCGAGAACGGCGTTGCTCCCTCCGACGTTGCCCGCGCGCTCGCCCTCTTCGGCGGTGCGGAGCGCCGGCTTGAAAACTGCGGCAAGTCCGCCCGCGGCGCCGACGTCTACTCCGACTATGCCCACCATCCGACCGAGATCCGTGCGACGCTCCGCACCGTCTCCGAGATGGGCTACCGGCACGTCTTTTGCGTCTTCCAGCCGCACACCTGCTCCCGCACGTGGGGGCTCTGCGAGGAGTTTGCCGGGGCGCTCGCCTCCGGAAATCTCGAAACGCTCTCGCTCGCCGAGATCTACCCCGCCCGCGAAACGAACGTCTGGGGCGTCACGTCCGCCGGCCTCGCCCGCCGCACCGAGGCGCTCGGGCAGAAGACGTTCTCGTTTCCGTCCTTCGACCAGATCATAAACTACCTCTCCGGCATTGCGGAGGAAGGCGACATGATCCTCGTCATGGGCGCCGGCGATATCGGCACGATCGTCAAAAACCTCCTCGCATAAAAGACAACCACAAAGAAAAGGATCCCGAACATGGCAAATGCAACCTTTGAAAAAGACCTGACGCACGGCAGCGTCGTCAAAAACCTGATCGTTTTCGCGCTGCCCTTCCTGCTCTCCAACCTCATCCAGTCGCTCTACAACGTCGCGGACATGATCATCGTCGGCA
Organism: Clostridia bacterium; assembly: GCA_024404475.1. Taxonomy (GTDB): domain Bacteria; phylum Bacillota; class Clostridia; order Oscillospirales; family CAG-272; genus JAKSPV01. The sequence goes on from JAKSPV010000039.1 coordinate 2,902, forward strand.
ACTTCGCCGGCACGCTCTGCCTCGACGGCGTGAACATCGGTGCGCAGATCAGCTTCGTCCTCATGAACATGGCGATGGGTCTCTGCGTCGGCGGCACCGTCCTCATCGCGCAGTACCTCAGCGCCGGACGCAAAAAAGAAATGGAAAAGACGATCGCCACCCTCATGACGACGCTTCTCCTCGCCGCCGTCGTGATCACCGCGCTCTGCCTCATTCTCCGCCACCCGCTCATCAGCATCTTCTCCGATGACCCCGAGGTGTACGGCTACACGTCCGACTACTTCCTCGTCACCTCGCTCGGCACGGTGTTCATCTTCCTCTACAATGCGCTCGCCGCAATCATGCGCGGGCTCGGCGACAGCCGCCGGCCGCTCGTCTTCGTCTCGATCGCCTGCGTCGTCAACGTCGGGCTTGACCTGTTGCTCGTTTCCGTATTCGATATGGCCGCCCTCGGTGCCGCCATCGCGACCGTCATCTCCCAGGCACTCAGCGCCGTGCTCTGCATGATCCACCTCTCGCGCCACGGCTTCATGTTCGACTTCAAGCCGAAGTCGTTCAAGATCGACAGGCAACAGTTCAAGATGCTGCTCCGCATCGGTCTGCCGAGCTCCGTACAGAACATGGCGACCGGTATGTCGTTCCTCTTCATCACCGCGCTGGCGAACGGGCTTTCTCCCGTCGTCGGCTCCGCCGTCGGCGTCGTCGGCAAGCTGAACGGCTTTGCGATCATGCCCGCCGTGGCGATGTCCTCGTCGATCTCCGCGGTCAGCGCACAGAACATCGGCGCCGGCCAGCTCGGCCGCGCCAAGAAGACGATGCTGATCGGCATGGCGATCTCGTTCGCGATCTCCTGCGGCGTCTTCGCGCTCTTCCAGACCTGCCCCGACGTCTTCCTCAAACTCTTCGTCAGCGCGACCGACCCGCACGCCGCCGATATGGTGCAGTATGGCACCGACTACGTTTCCCTGTTCAGTTACGATTACCTCATCGTCCCGTTCATGTTCGCGATGAACGGCCTCTTCATCGGGAGCGGCCACACGCTCTTCTCCCTCATCAACAACGTCATTTCCGCGATCGTGCTCCGCATCCCGTTCTCCTACTTCGGTGAGATGCTGTTGGAAAACCACGTTCAGGGCATCGGTCTCGGCGCGCCCGCCGCGTCGCTCTTCTCCGTCGTGCTCTGCATCATCTTCTACTGCACCGGCAAGTGGAAAAAGATGATGATCATCAAAGATATCGACGTGTGTGAAGAGATCGACTGAAAACGGACATTTTTCACAAATTCACAACACTTTTGCGGAGGTGCCCATCGCCTCCGCACTTTTTTGCCCAAAAATGTGAATTTCACATAAAGTTCACACCGTTTTTCTCAAAAAAGGAACACAAAATCAACACAGCTTCTTGACACGGGCGAGCCGCCGTGCTACAATAGTCACGATATAAGGCAAAAAATTTTGAAAGGCAGGCAGACTTATGTTCAACGAGCGCCGAGACGCTATCCAGAGAATTCTGAACAAGAAGAACTTTATCTCCTACCAGGAACTCGGTTCCATGTTCCCCGATGTTTCCGTCATGACCCTGCGCCGTGATATCGAATTTTTTGAGAAGAACGGAAGCTGCACCAAAGTCCGCGGGGGCGCGAAGTCGCTTCTATACAGCCGCGAGCTCTCCGACGGCACCATCGCCGCCCGTATGCAGGAAAACGTCGCCTCCAAAGAGGCGATCGCGCGCGTCGCCGCCTCGTACCTTGAGATCGGCCGCGCCACGTTCCTCGACTCCGGCTCCACCCTCCAGCGCATCGTTCCGTTCGTTCCGAACGAACGGTTCTCCTTCGTCACCACGAGCCCGCAGCTCGCCATGGACATCGCGAGCATCGGTCTGCCGTCGATCAACCTCATCGGCGGGCTGATGGACGCCGAAAACCAGACGGTCTCCGGCATGCAGGCGATGCGTTTCCTGCAAAGCGTCAACATCGACATCGCCCTGCTCTCCCCGTCGGGCGTCTCCGCACGCTCCGGCTTCACTGTCGGCAACTTCGGTGAATGCGAACTGAAACGCGCCGTCGTCGAAAAGGCACGGCTCGTGATCCTCCTGCTCGACGCGTCGAAGATCGACAAGTCGCTCCCGTACACGTTCTGCAGCATGTCCGAGATCGGCATCATCATCACCGACGGGCCGCTCCCGCAGGAGCTCCTCGATGAGGCGGCGGCCGCCGGCACCGAGGTCATCAACGTTTTCTCCGCCCCGTAAGGCGAGAAAAATAAAGTGTTTATTCTGTAACAACGATAGAAAGGAAGAAACCCATGGCACAATCCGTTATCATGCCCCGTCAGGGCCAGAGCGTGGAAAGCTGCATCATCACCACGTGGCACAAGAAAGTCGGGGATCCCGTAAACGAAGGCGACCTTCTGTTCTCGTACGAGACGGACAAATCCGCCTTTGACGAGCCGTCTCCCGCTACCGGCACCGTGCTCGCGCAGCTCGCCGCCGAAGCCGATGTCGTCCCCTGCCTCGAAGTCGTCTGCATCACCGGCCAGGCCGGTGAACACATCGACGCACTCGTGAAGAAGGACGCGCCCGCCGCCGAGGAAGCAAAGCCCGCCGAGGCAGCCGAAGAAGCGAAGCCGGCAGAAGCCGCTCCCACCGCCGACGCACCCAAATGCGAGGGCGGCCGCGTGAAAATCTCTCCGCGCGCCAAGAATCTCGCTCTCAAAACCGGCGCCGATCTCGCCGCCGCAACGCCCACCGGCCCGAACGGCCGATTGATCGAGCGCGACGTGCAGGCCGTTCTCGATAAGGGCTGCACCGTAACGACCGCCGCCGTCGAAGCATTCCTCCGCGGCGAAGTCATCGCAAAAGCGGAAGCACCCGCCGCAGATCCGATCGCTGCCGCAGCTCCCGCCGCTCCCGCAGCACCCGCTGCCGCCGAAGCCGAATACGAGGAAGCACCGCTCACGAACGTCCGCCGCACGATCGCACGCTCCATGCACGCATCGCTCAGCGAGATGGCACAGCTCACGCTGAACACCACGTTCGATGCGACCGACCTGCTCGCCTACCGCGAGAAGCTGAAAGCTTCCGCCGAGGCGCTCGGCATCGGCAAGATCACGCTGAACGATATGGTCCTCTGGGCCGCAAGCCGTATTCTGCCGAAGTACCCCGATATCAACGCGAACCTCGTGGACGACAAGATGCGCCGCTTCCGCCACGCCAACATCGGCATGGCTGTTGACACCGACCGCGGTCTGCTCGTTCCCGTCATCGCACACGCCGACGAGATGTCTCTCGCCGAACTCGCCGCCGCGACGAAGGTCGCTGCTGCCAAGGCCCGCGACGCCAAGCTCCTGCCCGATGAAATGAAGGGCGGCAGCTTCACCGTCTCCAACCTCGGCTCGCTCGGCATCGAGAGCTTCACGCCTGTGATCAACCCGCCGCAGACCGCCATTCTCGGCGTCTGCACCACCACCACCCGCCTGCGTGCCGACGGCACGACCTATCAGGCGATGGGCCTGTCCCTCACGTTCGACCACCGCGCAGTAGACGGCGCTCCCGCCGCCCGCTTCCTGCACGAACTCGCCGCAGCGCTGGAAAACTTCAGCGTCCTGCTTGCGAAGTAAGGAGAACGCGATATGGCAAACGCATTTGATCTGATCGTACTCGGCGGCGGCCCCGCCGGTTACAACGCTGCCGAGCGCGCCGCGCACGGCGGCATGAAAGTGCTTCTCTTTGAGGAGCGCGCACTCGGCGGTGTCTGCCTCAACGAGGGCTGCATCCCGACGAAGACCCTGCTCTACTCCGCGAAGATCCTTGACTACACGAAGCACGGTGCCGCTTACGGCGTCACGATCGGCGCGTCCTCGATCGACCACGCGAAGGTGATCGACCGCAAGAACAAGGTCGTCAAGACGCTCGTCTCCGGCGTCGGCAGCAAGATGAAGGGCGCCGGCGTTACCGTCGTCACCGCATCGGCAAAGCTGACCGGCCGCACGCCGGACGGCATCACGGTCGAGGCGAACGGCGAGAGCTACACCGCCGCGAACGTTCTGCTCTGCACCGGCTCCGAAGCGATCGTCCCGCCGATCCCCGGCCTCCGCGAGGCAGTCGCCTCCGGCCTTGCCGTGACGAACCGCGAGATTCTCGACCGCCGCGAGCTGCCGAAAAAGCTCTGCATCATCGGCGGCGGCGTCATCGGTCTTGAGATCGCCTCCTATTACAACTCCGTCGGCGGTGACGTGACCGTCGTCGAGATGCTCACGAAGATCGCCGGCCCGACCGACGCCGACATCTCCTCCCTGCTCCAGAAGACCTATGAGAAGCGCGGCGTGAAGTTCCTTCTCGGCACGAAAGTCTGCGGCGTCGAGGAAGACAAACCCGGCCACGGCTACGTCCTCTGCGAAAAGGACGGCAAAGCCGACAAGGTCGAAGCCGACATGATCCTCGTCAGCACCGGCCGCCGCCCGCGCACCAAGGACATCGGGCTCGAAACGCTCGGCGTTCTGATGGATCGCGCGTCGGTCATCACCGACGACTGTGGACGCACCTCCGTTCCCGGCCTCTGGGCGGCAGGCGACGTCAACGGCAAGATCATGCTGGCGCACACGGCCTACCGCGAAGGCGAAGTCGCCGTGAACAACATGCTCGGTAAGAAAGACCGCGTCGATTACCGCTCGATCCCGTCCGTCATCTACACGAACCCCGAAGTCGCCTCTGTCGGCGAGAGCGTTGAGTCCGCCGCGAAAGCGGGCATCAAGGCGAGCGCCCACACCGTTTCCCTCCGTTACAGCGGCCGCTACATCGCCGAGAACGAGGGCGGCGACGGCTTCGTCAAGATCGTCATCGACGACGAGCACCGCACGCTCCTCGGCGTCCACATGATCGGCACCTACGCGTCGGAGATCATCTACGGCGCCGCCGCCATGGTCGCACGCGAAATGCGTGTCGAGGACGTCCAGAAGCTCGTGTTCCCGCACCCCAGCGTATGCGAAGTGCTGCGCGAGGGTATGTTCATGATTTAATTTATTCCATTATAAAGGAGTGCATCTCATATGCCGAAATCCCAATACGTTGATCCCGGTAAGGTCTTTGACGCCGGCTATCTGAAGTTCGATCCCATTCCCGTCTGCCGCTACAAGAAGACGCTGGACGAAGAGAAGAAGATCTATACCCGCGACGATTTCCTCCGCATCTACCGCGATATGCGCATCATCCGTGAATTCGAGACAATGCTCAACGAGATCAAGGTCAAGAGCGTCTACAACGGCGTTCAGTACAACAACCCGGGCCCCGCGCACCTCTCCATCGGTCAGGAAGCGGCCGCCGTCGGTGAAGCGTACTGCCTTGACATCAACGACTTCACGTTCGGCTCTCACCGCAGCCACGGCGAGATCCTCGCCAAGGGCCTGTCCTCCATTCAGAAGCTGGACGACGCCGAACTGTACGACATCATGAAAGAGTTCCTTGACGGCACGATCCTCAAAGTGGTCGAAGGCCGCGAGGAAGTCCCCGGCAACATCAAGGACCTTGCCATTGATTTCCTGCTTTACGGCGCGCTCGCAGAGATCTTCGCCCGTACCACCGGTTTCAACCGCGGTCTCGGCGGCTCCATGCACGCGTTCTTCATCCCGTTCGGCATTTTCCCGAACAACGCCATCGTCGGCGGTGCGGCTCCCGTTGCACTCGGCGCAGCGCTCTTCAAGAGAGTCAACTCGAAGCCCGGCATCGTCGTTGCCAACTCCGGTGACGGCGCGCTCGGCCGCGGTCCTGTTCTCGAAGCGCTGAACTTCTCCGCCATGGATCAGATCACGAAGCTCTGGGGCATGGACGGCAAGTTCTCCGACGCCGGCATCCCGATTCTCTTCAACGTCTTCAACAACTTCTACGGCATGGGCGGCCAGACCCAGGGCGAAACGATGGGCTTCGGTATGCCCGCACGTCTCGGCGCCGGCTTCACGCCGTCCCAGATGCACGCAGAGCGCGTCAACGGTTACGACCCGCTCGCCGTCATCGAAGCGACCACCCGCAAGAAGGAACTGCTGCTCAAAGGCGAGGGCCCGGCTCTGCAGGAAGTCATCACCTACCGTGTCAGCGGTCACTCCCCGTCCGACTCCTCCACCTACCGCAGCCAGGAAGAGATCGAAGCGTGGAAGGAAGCCGATGCGATCGCCGCTTACCGCCGCAAGATGATCGAGGGCGGCATCGCGACCGAGGCCGAATTCGACGCGATGGACGACAGCATCATCCGCCGCATGACGAAGATCATCAAGCTCGCGATCGACGACTCCATCTCCCCGAGAATGGACCTCTCGAAGAATCCCGAGATGATCTCCTCCATCATGTTCTCGAACGGCCACGTGCCGAGCATGGACACCACCCGCGAGCCGGAAGTCCTCATGCCGAAGGAAGAGAACTCCCGCGTCAAGCAGATCGCCGGCAAGTCCCGCACTGCTACGGACGAGAAGGGCCAGCCCGTGCCGAAGATCAAACTGTACAACATCCGCGACGGTCTGTTCGAGGCGATCTTCGATAAATTCTACGAAGACCCGACCACGATCGCCTACGGCGAAGACAACCGTGACTGGGGCGGCGCGTTCGCCGTCTATCGCGGCATGACCGAGGCGCTGCCGTATCACCGCTTCTTCAACGCACCGATCTCCGAATCCGCGATCGTCGGCTCGTCCGTCGGTTACGCAATGGCAGGCGGCCGCGCGATCGTCGAGCTGATGTACGCCGACTTCCTCGGCTGCGCAGGCGACGAGATCTTCAACCAGCTCGCTAAATGGCAGTCCATGTCCGCCGGCATTCTCAAGATGCCCGTCGTGCTCCGCGTTTCCGTCGGTTCCAAGTACGGCGCACAGCACAGTCAGGACTGGACGGCGCTCACCGCGCACATCCCGGGTCTGAAGGTCTGCTTCCCGGCAACGCCTTACGACGCGAAGGGCCTCATGACCGCCGCTTTGAACGGCACTGACCCCGTGATCTTCTTCGAGTCGCAGCGCATCTACGACAAGGGCGAGGAATTCCACGAGGGCGGCGTTCCCGCAGAGTCCTACGAGATCCCGCTCGGCGAGCCGGACGTCAAACGCGAGGGCAAGGACGTGACGATCCTCACGATCGGCGCTGTTCTCTACCGCGCACTCGAAGCCGCGAAGAAGCTCGAAGCGGACTACGGCGTTTCCGCCGAAGTCATCGACGCACGCACGCTCGTGCCGTTCAACTACGAGCCCGTTCTGAAGTCGATCAAGAAGACCGGCCGCATCATCATCGTCGGCGACGCCGTTGACCGCAACTCCGTGATGCGCGACATGGCCTCCAACATCGCCGAAATGGCGTTCGACGACCTCGATGCACCGCCCGTGGTCTTCGGCTCCCGCAACTGGATCACGCCGGCATTCGAGCTCGAGAAGTACTTCTTCCCGCAGGCAGACGGCATCATCGACGTCATCAGCCAGAAGCTCCTGCCGCT
>JAKSPV010000004.1 GCA_024404475.1 Clostridia bacterium
TCAGTCTATACCGCACAATCCTCCGACCCTCACGCCCTCGCCCCCGGCGAGCCCCGTGGTGCCGCGCAGCCGCCGCAGCCCCCGCCCTCCCTTCGCCTCAGTGCGGATTCCCTCTATGCGGAACTGCGCGACGACGCGAGCAAGCAGGTCGCCGGCACCGCGATGGCGTCGAGCCGGAACGGCTCGATCATGGGCGACGTCATGCATTGGGGCATCTTCACCTACGAATCGCTCTGGTACGATCTGACGATCGACTTTGCAAAACTTCGCGCATTCTTGGCACGGTAAAGCATCATTTTCCGGCCGCTCCGGCGACGAAAAAGAGAGATGACAAACATGAAAAAAATTCTTCGCGCCGTGTCTTTCTGTCTCGTCTTTGCTCTTTTCTTCGGCTCGATCATTTGTATCGCAGGCGAGACGGTGAAGGTCACGAAAGACGTTTATCAGTACAGCAACGTTCCGGCGCCGGAGGAAACGGGCATCTTTTCCGAAATGAACTCGTTTCTCCCGTCGGCAGGGCTCAAGGTTTCCTACCTTGCCAACCACGGCGGCGGTCAGACGAGAATGGTCTACACCAAAACGGGCCTCTACTACGCGCTTTTCACCGGTGAGGACGGCGACGCGCCGAACATCGGCATCGACCTCATCCACATGAACGATGACGGCACGGCAACGTCCGTCTTCCACACCGAGCAGCCCTTCAATCCCTCCGGCCCGATGGTCTCCGTCATGGCGGACAAGGACGGCACGATCTGGATGTACGCCGGCTGGCAGGTCGGCGACGGCGGACAGGTCAAGTTCCAGTTCCTGTTCAACATGTGGCGGTACGATCCCGCAACGGGCGAGGTCAAGCTGTTCTCGAAACAGCAGCTTTACAAAACGAGCAAGATCTGCATGTACGGCAGCGGCGGCTATTCCTCCTGCGCGCTCGACGAGGAGAACGGACGCATTTTTGCGATCGTCAACTGCTGCGACAAACCGGGCTACATCGAATGGGCTCTCTTTGACATGAACACCTGCGAGTGGTCGGAGATGCGCGCGATCAAGCTCGACTATCGCTACTGCTATTCCTACATCCTGCCGGACGGGAAGGGTGGCTTCCACATTTTCGGCGAGCGCGACGTTGTTGTCGAGTCGATCAAAACGGACAACGGCAAGAACGTTGCCTCCGCCGCCAGAAGTCTGCATTCCTGCTGGTATGACAACAACATGCTCTTCGACGAATGGGATTATTTCCATCTTCCCGATCCGACCGTGGAGGAGTTTGACGCGAAATATCCCGTCGAGCCAGCGACCTATGAGGTCGAAAAGGGGCTCTATCCTGACAACCGATCCAACAGCTCCGACATCTTCATGGACTCGAAGGGTTACCTGCATTTCGTTTACAAAGTCGGTGAAAACATCGAATACGGCGACCGTGTCGTCCACGTCGTTTACGACGTCTCGAACGGTGCGGCTGTGGAGATCCGGCGTCAGAAAATGGAATTTGCCGCATCCAGCAAGGCACCCTATTACTGCCGCTGCTACGAGGATACCGAAGGCAACTTCTATCTTGTCTGTACTCGCTCCGGCTTGCTTCCGGTCGAGTTTGAAATCTGGGGCACGTCTGATCCGACCGCGGAACTCGGGCTTCTCTGGGCAGAATACCGCGTCGTCGGCGAGAAGACGTCCGCCGGCAGCGCGGCGGCGACCAGCCGCAACGGCTCGATCATGGGCGATGTCATGCATTGGGTCGTCAACACCGACGAAAACCTCTGGTACGACATGACTGTCGATTTTGCCAAACTCCGCGCATTCATCGGGCGGTGAGAATATGCCGGGGGCGTCTTGCAAGACGCCCCCGGGCCACCGGAAACCTTAAAAAGGTTTCTGGCATTACACCAATACGGAAACCTGCACTACGTGAGTGCAGGTTTTTTTGTGCAGACAACTGTACGGGAAATTGCTCAATAAAAAACTGCACCCCGACGAGGATGCAGTTTCGATATTGGTGAAACAGGAAAAGTTTTAAGGTTTCCTGGGGTCCGGTGGCTTCTGGCAAGAAGCCCCCGCGTTCGCGTCCCCCAGCGTCCGGAGCGCGGCTTCCGCGTCTTCGTACGTCACGGCACGGTGGAGCTTGTCGCGGGCGGCGGCGCAGCCGCGCATCCCAGTGAGGAACGGGGAGAGCCGGCCGCGGCACTCCCGGACGGCAAGCGCTTCGTCGCCCTTTTCCGCGATGATCCGGCGGAGCAGGGCAAGCGCGGTGCCGAGTTTTTCCTCTCTTGTCGGCGGGACGAACGTCTCCCCGAAAAGGTCAGCGCGGATCGCCGCAAAGAGCCACGGGTTGCCGAGCGCGGCGCGGCCGATCATGATGCCGTCGCAGCCGGTCTCGGTCAGCATCCGGCGGGCGTCCTCCGGCGAGGCGATATCGCCGTTCCCGATGACAGGGATGTTCTCCGGCAGCGCGTCGCGGACGGCGGCGATGACCGAGAGATCAATGCCGGGACGGTACATCTCCTCGCGCGTGCGTCCGTGGACGGTGACGGCGGCGGCACCTGCCGCCGCGACTTCCTTTGCCACGGTGACGGCGTTCTTGTGCGCGTTGTCCCACCCGGCGCGGATTTTGGCGGTGACGGGAATGTTCCACGCATCCGCGGCGTCCTTCGCCGCGGCGACGAGCGCGCCGCAGAGCGCCGGATCGCGCATGAGGGCGGAGCCGTCACCCGAGGTGACAATCTTCTTGACCGGGCAGCCCATGTTGAGATCAACGGCGGCGGGCATGCGGCCTTGCTTTTCCGCTTCGGTGAGGAGGCGGCGCACGGCGACGGCCATGTCGTCCGGCTCGTGTCCGAAGAGCTGCAGCGCGGTGCACGGCTCGTCCTCTGCCAGAGCGGCGAGGGCAAGCGTCTTTTCGTCGCCGTAGACGGTCGCTTTCGCGGAGACCATTTCGGTGGTGGCGTACGTCGCGCCGAGCCGTGCGGCGAGGGCGCGGAACGCTTTGTCGGTGAAGCCCGCCATCGGGGCAAGGCAAAGCCCGATGGGCAGGCGGCTTTCGTTCGTTTTCATATCAGCGGATCTGCGCGAGCTTGGCGACGCCCTCGGCGGTCGCGCGGGCGACCTCGCGCGCTGCGTCTTCGGTGTTCGTGTGGTTGGAGCTCAGCCGGAGCGTGCAGTCGGCCTCCGCGGGAGCGAGCCCGAACGCGGAGAGCGGCCGGCTGACGTGTTTTCCGTGCGACGAGCAGGCGGAGCCGGCAGAGACGCAGATGCCTTTTCCCGTGAGGAAGTTCAGCATCGTTTCACTCTTGATGCGCGGGAGCGTGACGCTCAAAATGCCCGGCGCCCGGCTGCCTTCCGGCGGGAGATTGAGGACGACGCCCGGCACGGCGGCAAGTGCCGCCGACAGCGCGCCGCGGACGGCGAGCGTCTTCTCCTCGCGGCTCCTAAAATCATGGAGCGCCTCCGCGGCGGCTGCGCCGAATCCGGCGATGCCGGGCGTGTTCAGCGTGCCGGAACGGAAGCCGTCCTCCTGCCCGCCGCCGAGTGTCCACGGAATGAGTTTCTTTGCGGTGATCATCGCGTCCGAAACCCAGAGCGCGCCGACGCCTTTCGGCCCGCCGATCTTGTGCCCGCTGACCGTAACGAGGTCAGCGCCGAGCGACTGCGGCGTGAAGGGGACTTTCATGAAGCCCTGCACGGCGTCGGTGTGGAAGACCGCGCCGGGGACTTTCGCGCGGACGGCGGCTGCGGCGCGGCGCACGTCGTAGACGGCGCCGGTCTCGTTGTTGACGAGCATGACGGAGCAGAGAATAACGTCCGGGGTGAGAAGCGCGTCGAGCGCATCAAAATCGAGTTTTCCACCGATGGTCGGGATCGCTCGGACGGTGAAGCCGTCCTCTTCAAACCGTTCGACGGAGGCGGCGACGGAGGCGTGCTCGCCGTCGGAGAGAAGGATCGTGCCGCGGCTGCCGCCCTTGTCGGGACGTTTTTTGGCATAGACGGAGCCGAAGACGGCGAGATTGTTCGCCTCGGTGCCGGAGCCGGTGAAAATGACGCGCCCGGTCGTGCGGCGCCCGAAAAAGAGCGCCGAGAGGACGGTTCCTCTCGAGGCTTCGACCGCGCGGCGCGCCGCGACGCCCGCTCCGTGGACGGAGGACGGGTTGGCGTACGTCTCCTCAAAGGTTTTCTGCATGGCGACGACGGCGGCAGCACTCGGCTGCGTCGTGGCAGACTGGTCAAAATAGATCATAACGGGAAAGCCCCTTTCCAATCATCAAAAAACCGGCGCGAGACGCGCCGGCGTGAACAGTCGGATGATCCGGCCGCCTCAGGAGAACCGGAACTCGCGAAGCATGGACTCGACGTCCTCGAGGTGGCTCGCAAAACGGGAGACTTCGCTGCCCTCCGGCGCCGTGTCGAGCGCGCCGTAGGTGAAGACGTAGACCATGCCGCGGCGGACGGCGGCTACCTGCAAGAAGCGGTACGTGTTCTGGCCGATCTTGCCCGTCCACTCGTACTGCATGGCGCGGACGCCGTCCAAAAGCGTTTCGTTCGACGCGGCGAGCGTGAGGTCGGTGTAGATCGATTCAAGATCGGTAAGCCCGCTCTCCCACCATTCCTCGGGCGTGTAGTCCGTGACGCTGACCTCCCACACCATGACGTTGACGGAGGAGGGGTCGGCCTTGGAGTAGTACGCGCTGACGGCGCCGGTCTCGAGATCGACCGTCCACGTCTTCGGAACGTAGAGGTGGAAGTCGCCGGTCGCGGGGCTGGCCTCGGTCATGCCGGCGGGAACTTCACTTTTTGTGCAGGCGACGGCGGCGGTGAGAACGAACAGAATGGCCGCGAGGAGCGCGGCGGGACGGAGTAATTTCATCGTCAAAACCTCTCGGGTGATTTTCTTTCTGCTTCCATTATACCTGCCGCGGGGCGTTTTGGCAAGAGCAAAATCGAATGTTTCGCATTTTTCGGCGTTTCAGGCGGCTTTCGGGACGCGGCGGGCGCGTTCGGCGAGGATCGCGGAGACGAGAAGCAACACGGCGGCACCCGCGGCGGGGACGAGGAAAACGGCGCCGCCGGTAAAGAGCGAGCGGGAGGCATCCGCGAGCGTAAGCGTGCCGAAAACGGCAAAGACGCCGGCGGAAACGATGTTCAGCACGCGGTGCGGCAGCCGCCGGCACAACAGAACGCCTGCCAGAAGCCCGATGAGATCGGCAAGGAAGAGCCCGGCCGATCCGCCGAGGAAGCAAAAAATGGCGTCGCGGCGGGAGAGCCCCGCGGCGAGCGTCAGAAGGCAAAGCTGCGTTTTATCGCCGCATTCGGCGAGGAAGAACGAGACGAAGACGCCGCGGGGCGGCGCGGCTTCCGCGTCATCGCGGGAACTCAAAGCCGCACGGACGGCAGAGATCGCGAAGCCGAGATAGGCGACGCCGGCGACGAGCCGGAGATACGCCGTTGGAAGAAACGTGCCGACGAGAGCGCCGGCGAAGACGGCAACGGCCGACAGCGCGAGCGTGGCGAGCGCGGTGCCCGGGATAATGCGCCGTAGCGGGTATCGCGCGGCGAGTGCGACCATGAGCAGCTGCGTCTTGTCGCCCATTTCCGCGAGAAAGATCATGGAAAGCGTCTGCCAGAACAACGGAAATCACCTCCGGGGTATCCTATGCGCCGCCGCGCGCGGAGAGAACTGGAAAAAGCGTGCTTCGTGCATGAAAAAAGTGCAGACCGGGTGGTCTGCACTTCTGTTTTTCAATGTCTTCCGGCGCCGCCGCCGTGCGTTCCGCCGCCGCCGAAGCCGTGGGAGCCGCCCGAATGACCGCCGCCGAAACTGCCGCCCGACGAATGGGAGCCGCCGACGGAGGAGCCGAAGCCGCTGAGGCTGCTGCCCGACGAATGCGAACTGCCGCCGAAGCCGCCGATGCGCGAGCCGAACGTGCCGGCACGCGGCAGGACGATGGGCGGGGTGGTGTAGATGCGCGGCGAGAAGATCGCCGTGCCGGCTCTTGCCGCCGTGCGCGCCGAGGCGTCGATCGAACGGGAGCGCCGGACGATAATGACGATGAGGACGATGATGATGAGAAGAACGAGCAAGGAACTGCCGGAGCCGCTTTCCCCGGAGCCGGAGGAACTGTGCTGCTCGCCCGAGGGCTCGCCGCCCTCGTCGTAGAGGAACGTTTCGCCGTCCCATTTGTCGAGCGAGACGTCGTAGTAGTCCGCAAGGTAGTCCGCCGTGGCGCTGTACCACGTGAGAGCACCCTCGGAATAGTCGCCCTTCGCAAAGTCGGGCTCGAGGTATCGGTCAAGCATCTGTCCGAGCCGGCCCGCGTTCAGAACGTCGTCGATGCCCCAGCCGACCGTCACCCAGTAGTCTTCGGTGTAGGAGTTCATGACGAGCAGAACGCCGTTGTTGCGCTCCTTCGAGCCGATGCCCCACGCCGTGAAGACGTCGTAGGCGTAGTCTTCGAGGTCGTAGAGATCGCGGTCGTCCGTCGTCAGAACGACGACCTGCGCGCCGGTCATGGCGAAGAGGGCGAGCCCCTTCTTCTGCATTTCGCGCTCCGCGGTTTCGGTCAGGATGCCGGCTTTGTCCGAGACGTAGACGTCGTCACCCGCCGGCTTTTCCGGCACGGCGGCTGCAAACGCCGGCAGCGCCAGGAGCGCGGCCAGAACGGCGGCAAGGACAAGGGCGGCAATGCGGCTGTGTTTCAATGCGGGTACCTCTTTCGTTCGGCGGAAGATCAGTCAAAGACGCGCGCTTCGCCCGCCGTGAAAAGCGACACGGGGAACGAGGCGGCTTTCTGATTGTACGCTTTCGCGGCGTCGTTGTACGCTTCGTTGCGCGCGAGCTGCTGCGTCAGCGATTTGAGCTGGTTATAGTAGTATTTCGCGTCGCCCTTCACGGTATCCGCATCGTCGAGTTTGCCGTAGAGCGCCTTGGCGGCGGAGAGAAGGTCGTTCGGCGTGAAGTCGCCGAACGGGTCGTCGAGATGCCGGTCGAACGCTTTCGTGAGATTCGAGAGGTCTGCGGCGGCGTCCTCGCCGAGAAGCGATTCCGCGGCGTCGATGAGACCGTGCGCCGCATATGACACGTCACGGAGCGCCGGGCGCACCGAAACGTACTGTTCCGGCGACGAGCGGAACGCTTCGAGAAGGTCGTCCTCGAGCGCCTTGGCCGAACGGCGCACGCCGAGCGTGCAGGCGGCGGCGACGCAGAGAACGAGGCAGATGACCGCGATAAGGCGGCTTTCGATGATCTTTTTCAAAGGAGAACTCCTTTCGGGAGGGGGACGGGAGCGCGCGGCGCTCCCGTCCTCTGCCGGATCCGTTTATTTGTTGTCGTTGATGAGGAGCAGCTTGTCGCGGAGTTCGCCTTCCATACGGGCGAGTTCCTTCTCCGCCTGGACGCGTTTCGCATGGCCCTCGGCCTGGATCTGCTGGACTTCGTCGAGCGTCTGGATGAGCTGTTCGTTGGTCTTGGTAAGCGTTTCGATATCGACGATGCCGCGTTCGGATTCACGTGCGACCTCGATGGTACCCTGGTGGAGCGCCTCGGCGTTCTTCTTCAGCAGTTCGTTCGTCATGTCGTTGACGGCACGCTCTGCCTGCATTGCCTGAGACGAATGTGCCATACCGAGCGCGATCACCATCTGGCTCTTCCAGAGCGGGATCGTGTTGACGATCGTGGACTGGATCTTCTCGGTCATGAGCGTGTCGTTGTTCTGGACGAGGCGGATCTGCGGCGCCATCTGGATGGCGATCGTACGCGTCAGTTCGAGGTCGTAGAGCTTCTTCTCAAAGCGCTCGCATTTTTCGCGGAAGTCATTCGCTGCCTGCGTGTCTTCGGGCAGGCCGGAGGTCTTTGCCTTCTCGACGAGCTCGACGAGCGTCGTTTCGCGTTCGGTCTGGAGGCGCTTCTTGCCGGCGAGGATGTACATGGTCAGCTCTTTGAGGTAGGAGAGGTTCATGTCGTACATCTTGTCGAGCGTGGAGATGTCTTTCAGAAGGACGACCTGGTGATTCTCAAGCGCGTCAACGATCTTGTCGACGTTGACTTCCGCTTTGTCGTACTTCGCCTGCATGACGTTGATGTTGTAACGGGCACGCTTGAAGAGTCCGAGAAAGCCCTTCGTCTTCTCCGGCTCCTCGATGCCTTTCAGCTCGACGACGAGCTTCGACATCATGTCGCCGACCTCGCCGAAGTCCTTCGTGCGGACGTTTTGCAGCGCGGCGTCGGAGAATCCGGCGACCTTCTGCTGTGCGGCGGCGCCGTACTGCATCACCATCGCGGAGTCGGTAATGTCGATCTTCTGCTGGAATTCCTCGACGATGCGGCGTTCTTCTTCGGTGAGGGAGGAGTCATCCAGCTCGCCGTATTCTTTTGCTTCGGCTGCTTCTGCGGCCTCGGCGACGGCTGCTGCCTCAGCGGCTGCGGCTGCGGTACCGTTCGGATCAAGCGTAAGGGAAATGGTTTCGTTCGTGTCGCTCATGGGTATATCCTCCAAATATGTGATTTTTAAGATTGGGTTTCGGTCATGCCGCCGGTGAGACCGTCGCGCGTCAGCATCGCGTCAAGAACGTCGATGTCGGTGGCGACGTCAAGCGCCTCGTTGTCGAAGAGACTGTCGAGGAACTTTTTCATCGTGACGTCGATCGTGCCGATCGCCGCCCTGACGTTTTCCTTGGTCTCAGAGATGTTCGCGCCGTCGGCGGGCAGGCGGCGGAGCCGGTCGTACGTTTCGGTCAGCTTGACCGTCGTCGGCAGGTAGTAGTTCAGAAGGCGCCGGCAGCGCGGCAGGTCCTTCGGATCCTCGATGATGTCGTCGCGGATCGCAGCCGCGGTGTTCGCGATGCTGTACAGATCGGTGGCGAGCGCGGGATCGTTTTCACCGGCCGCGGCGGCCGCGGCGGCGATCTTTCTGACGCTCTCGTTGATCTCTTCGACCTTCGCGTCAAGTTCGGCGTTGCCGGTCGTTTTCTTTTCCTCGGGGATCGGCTCGTAGGTGACGGTCGGCTTGATGAGTTTCGAGAGCACGAGCCAGACGGCGGCGGAGATCGCGGCGTAGAGCAGGATCAGTCCGACGGACGTCATCGGCAGGAAAAGCGCGGCGATGAGCCACACGGCCGCCGCGCCCCAGATGGGCAGGGCAGACTTTTTCGTGACGGCGCGCATCCCTTCGGGTGCGGCCGGTGTTTTCTGTTCGCTTGTCATGCTTTCGGTGCCTCCACGACGTCAGATGCGGGTACTTCCTTGCCGAGCGACGTGAGCCGCGCGGCGGCGAAGAGGAACGCGGCGGTGTAGAGCGCCGATTCCATCACGCTGAAACCGAAGGCGCTCGGAAGATTCGACACGGCCTCGCGCACGGCAGATGCGAGTGCGGCGACGGCGATCCCGCCGACGGCGACGGCAAACGTGAGCAGAACGGCCGGCACGGCACAGGTGCCGCGGCGGAAGCGGAGGCGTCCCTCGGCGACGGCGGCCGC
Source organism: Clostridia bacterium (assembly GCA_024404475.1). Taxonomy (GTDB): domain Bacteria; phylum Bacillota; class Clostridia; order Oscillospirales; family CAG-272; genus JAKSPV01. The sequence goes on from JAKSPV010000004.1 coordinate 9,457, forward strand.
GACGAGACCGATCGAGAAGAGCATGGTCAGCGCCTTGATCGGATCGTTGATCGGCATTCTGCCGTCAAAGTAGAGGCAGATCGTCGTCAGGAGCGCCCAGACGAGCGGCAGGAGCACCGACCAGCGGGCGACGGGAGCGTCCGGCTTGATCCTGCCCTGACCGATGACGACGACGACGAAGTAGACGGCGGAGAGAAGAGACAAAACGCCGCGCACGCGGAGCAGGGCGGTATACGTACCGACGAGCGACGCGGAGTACGCACCGGCGGTCGCGGATGCGTTCATGAAATCAAAGACGCACGAGGCGGCAAGGAGGCAGGCGAGCAGCGCGGCGGCAAACGTCGGGAAGAGCGAAGAAAACGAGACGTTCTCCGGCAGCGGCTTTTTGCCGACGGCAAAACCTGCCGCGAGGGCGAGAAGCACGCCGAGCACGATCGGCAGGAACGTCAGCACCAGCGCACCGGTACCGCACGTGAAATGACGGATCGAGAAGTCAAAATCGTTTTCGAGCCGCAGAAAGAGCAGAACGGCTGCTGCTGCCGCCATCACAGCGGCGGCTGCCGCAAAGATGCCGCACCGGCGGCTGATGTTGTTGTTCATGGCGGAAAATCCTCCTCGGAATTGTCGGAAAGCTTCCTTTATATATATGTTTCTTCCGGAGCCCGCTGTATACAGTATAACACGGTATCTCGAATGGGTGCAAGCGGAAGCGGCGCACGATAGAAGCCGTATCCGCAGCATTTTTGCACGGTGGGAAACAAGGTGCTTTCACGCCTATCATCATAGCACAAAATGCTGAAAATCGCAAGGTTTTCCCCTTCGTTTTGCACAAAAAACTCGTCTGCGGGGCTGTTTTGCAGTGTTTTTGCCCGAAAACGGCCTGTTTTTGTATAAATTGCATATAAAATTTTTAGAAAACGCGTGAAAAATCTCTTTTTAGCACAAGAAAAAATGCTTTCCAATCTATTGCAATTCGGGTAAATGTATGATAAACTATCTCCGCTTGATGTGCGATGAAGCGGGAGGTGGCCGCCGGATCCGAAATACTGCCGGATTCAGGCGGGGAATTTCCGTGGAGTATGCCCGGAGATCATCCGGACGAATGCGATCACTCAGCAGGTGCATAAACGGCTTCTCTGCCGGGCACCGGGTTTTTTACCGACACTCACGACGGTGAAAAGTCCGGTTTCGTTACGGGGAGGTCGGGAACGCCCGGCTTAGTGTTCACGCGCCTCGGCAAAACACATTATAATAGGAGGCAAATCAAATGGCAGTGAAAGACAAGATCAAGGTGAGACTCAAGAGCTACGATCACACGCTGGTTGACAGCGCGGCCGCAAAAGTTGTGGAACTGGCTAAGAGAAACGGTGCTGAAGTTTCCGGCCCGATCCCGCTCCCGACCGAAAAAGAGATCGTGACCATTCTCCGTGCTGTTCACAAGTACAAGGACAGCCGCGAGCAGTTTGAGCAGCGCACCCACAAGCGACTGATCGAGATCATCAAGCCCTCGCAGAAAGTCGCCGAAGCTCTCATGAGCATCGAACTCCCCGCCGGCGTGGAAATCGACGTCAAGATCGGCTGAGATCTCCCGCTGAAAGCCCCAAACCTCACCGCACAGAGCGGCGGAGTTCCTCCCGCTTCAATAAAAGGGCGGGACTGAGCCGACGCTTGATGACGGCAAGGTCAAGTTGGTGCCTCCGGTCGGCTGCCGGATTTTCCTGGGCATCAACCAATAACCTTATATGGAGGAAGAAACCATGAAAAAAGGAATCATCGGCAAGAAGCTGGGCATGACCCAGATCTTCGACGAAAACGGCAACATGATCCCCGTTACGGTGATCGAAGCCGGTCCCTGCTTCGTCGTCCAGAAGAAGACCGCTGAAAATGACGGCTACGACGCCGTTCAGCTCGGCTTCGAGGACCTCGAAGAGAGAAAAGCAACGAAGCCCGCGGCAGGCCACTTCAAAAAGGCCGGCGTGAGCGTCAAGAGACATCTGAAGGAATTCCGTCTGGAAAACGCAGCTGAGATGAACGTTGGTGACGTGGTTGCCGCCGATACCTTCGCCGCAGGCGACAAGGTCGACATTATTGGCACCTCGAAGGGCCACGGCTACACCGGCTCGATCAAGAGATGGAACCATCACACCCTCTGCGCAACGCACGGCGTTGGCCCGATCCACCGCGAAGTCGGCTCTATGGGCCCGAACTCCTCGCCTTCTAGAGTCTTCAAGAACAAGAAAATGGCTGGCCAGTGGGGTAATGAACAGGTTACCGTTCTGAACCTCGCGGTCGTCAAGGTTGATGCGGAAAAGAATCTGATCGCCGTTAAGGGCGCCGTTCCCGGCTCCCGCGGCACGATCGTGTTCCTCCGCAACAGCGTGAAAGCATAACCGGAAGGAGGAAACAGACAATGCCTGAAATTAAAGTTGTTAATATGGCAGGTGCTGAGGTCGGCACGATGACGCTTTCCGACAAAGTGTTCGGCGCCGAAGTCAACGGCGACATCCTCCACGCGGCTGTCAAAGCATATCTCGCTAACCAGAGACAGGGTACGCAGTCCACGCTGACCCGTACCGAGGTTTCCGGCGGCGGCAAGAAGCCCTACCGTCAGAAGGGTACCGGCCGTGCACGCCAGGGTTCCACCCGCGCTCCGCAGTGGACGCACGGCGGTATCGCGCTCGGCCCGAAGCCGCGCTCCTACAGAGTTTCGATGAACAAGAAGGTCAAACGCACCGCTATGTTCAGCGCATTCTCCGCGAAGGTCGCAGCTGGTGAGATGATCGTCGTCGATCAGATCGCTGCCGAAGCATTCAAGACCGCTACGATGGCCAAGATGCTCTCCGACGTGAAGGCAAGCGGCAAGACGCTCGTCGTCCTCGCCGAGAACGATGAGAAGGTCGTCAAGAGCTTCGCCAACATCGCAGACGTCAAGACCGAGCAGTACAACTGCCTCAGCGTTTACGACATCCTGAACTGCGAGTCCATCGTGTTCGCCAAGGACGCTGTCTCCAAAATCGAGGAGGTGTACGCGAAATGAAATTTGCACAGGACATCATTCTGGCTCCCGTCATCACGGAGAAATCCATGGATCTCGGCAGCGAGAAGAAGTACGTTTTCAAGGTCGCCACGGACGCTACCAAACCGGAGATCGCCTCTGCTGTTGAGGAACTCTTCAAGGTGAAAGTCGCAGCCGTCAACACCATCAACATGAAGAAGAAACTGAAAAGAGTTCGCTATCAGAGCGGTTACACCGCTGCTTGGAAAAAGGCCATCGTTACGCTGACCGAAGACTCCAAGACGATCGAGTTCTTTGAAGGTCTGAACTGAGGAGGACTGAACAATGGCTACGAAAAAGTTTAAGCCGACGACCCCGTCCAGAAGAAACATGACGGTCCCGTCGTTCGAAGAACTGACGAAGTTCTCCCCTGAGAAGTCCCTGATCGAGACGAAGAAGAAGACTGCCGGCCGCAACAGCTACGGCAGAATCACCGTCCGTCACCGCGGCGGCGGCAACAAGATCAAGTATCGTGTTGTCGACTTCAAGCGTCAGGACGCTACCGCAACGAAGGTCATCGGCGTCGAGTACGACCCGAACCGCTCCGCATACATCGCCCTCACCGAGAACGAGGCAGGCGACAAGGCCTACATCATCGCTCCGGTCGGCGTTACGGACGGCGCAGTCCTCTACTCCGGCGAGAAGGCCGATATCCTCCCCGGCAACACCCTGCCGCTCGAGAATATCCCCGTCGGTACGCTCGTTCACAACATCGAACTGAACCCCGGCAAGGGCGGCCAGCTCGTCCGCAGCGCCGGCACCATGGCTCAGATCATGGGTAAAGAGGGCGACCTCGTCATGGTCAGACTTCCTTCCGGTGAGATGCGTTACATCCGCAAGGAATGCAAGGCAACCATCGGTCAGGTCGGCAACATCGAGCACGACACCATCAAGCTCGGTAAGGCCGGCAAAACCCGTCACAAGGGCTTCCGCCCGACGGTCCGCGGCTCCGTTATGAACCCGTGCGATCACCCGCACGGCGGTGGTGAAGGCAAGTCCCCGATCGGCCATCCCGGTCCTGTGACGCCTTGGGGCAAACCGGCTCTTGGTTACAAGACCCGTAACCGCAAGGCCCGCACCGACAAGTTCATCGTGAAACGCAGAAATAGCAAATAAGGAGGCAGCAGAATGAGCAGAAGTTTGAAAAAAGCTCCGTTTGTCGAAGCGAAGCTGTATGCGCGCATCTGCGCCATGAACGAATCCGGTGACAAGAAGGTCATCAAGACCTGGTCGAGAGCATCTACCGTGTTCCCGGAATTCATCGGTCACACGATCGCTGTCCATGACGGCAGAAAACACGTTCCGGTGTACATCACCGAGGACATGGTCGGCCACAAGCTCGGCGAGTTTGCGCCCACCAGAACGTTCAAGGGCCACGCCGGCTCCAAGACGTCCAACAACGGTAAGTGATAGGCGAGGAGGATAAAGAACAATGGAAGCAAAAGTTGCACAGTCTACGCAGAAGTATGTTCGCATCTCCCCGCGCAAGGTCAAGATCGTCCTCGACCTCATTCGCGGCAAGAGCGTCGCTGAGGCCCGCGGCATCCTGAAGAACACCCCGAAGGCCGCCTGCGAAGACGTCCTCAAGGTGCTCAACCGCGTCGCTGCCGATGCAGAACACAATTTCCTGATGGATCCTGAAAAGCTGTACGTCTCCGCCTGCTACGTCGGCGGCGGCATGACCCTGAAGCGCATCCAGCCGAGAGCTAAGGGCAGCGCAGACAGAATCCTCAAGAGAACGAGCCACATCACCGTTTGTGTGGCCGAGAAAGTTTGAGAAAGGAGAGCTTGAATCATGGGACAGAAAGTCAATCCGCACGGCCTTCGCGTCGGCGTCATTAAAAACTGGGATTCCAGATGGTATGCCAGTGACGAAAAGTTCGGTGATCTCCTGGTCTCCGACTTCAAAGTAAGAAAGTATCTCAAGAAGAAGCTCTACGACGCAGGTATCCCGAACATCGAGATCGAGCGCAACAACTCCGGTAAGGCACGCGTCATCATCCACTGCGCAAAGCCCGGCATGATCATCGGCCGCGGCGGCGCTGAGATCGAGAAGCTCAAAGCTGACCTCGAGAAAATGATGGGCGTTCCGGTCGCCGTTGACGTCGTGGAAGTCAAACCCGTCGAACTCGACGCGCAGCTCGTCGCTGAGAGCATCGCCAGCCAGCTCGAACGCCGTATCGCGTTCCGCCGCGCTATGAAGCAGTCGATCGGCCGTACCATGCGTCTTGGCGCAAAGGGTATCAAGGTCTCCTGCGGCGGCCGCCTCGGCGGTGCCGAGATCGCCCGCTCCGAGACCTACCACGAAGGTACGATCCCGCTGCAGACGCTCCGCGCTGACATCGACTACGGCTTCGCAGAAGCCAACACCACTTACGGTAAGATCGGCGTCAAGGTCTGGATCTACAAGGGTGAGATCCTCTCCGAGGTCAACCGTACGGGCGCTCCCGCTGATTACCGCAAACCGAAGACCCCTCGCGACCGCAAGGACCGTCGTCCCGGCGACCGCAGAGATCGCGGCTTCGATAAGGGCGCAAGAGACAACCGCGGCCCGCGCGGCGGCAGAGACGACAAGCCGGCAAACACCATGCCGACCAGAGCTCCCCGCTTCGTGAAGAAGGAAGCCGCTCCTACCACTACCGAGGGAGGCGCTGAATAACCATGCTGATGCCTAAGAGAGTTAAATTCAGACGTGTCCAGAGAGGCCGCCTTAAAGGTAAGGCGTCCCGCGGCAACACCATCACGAACGGCCAGTTCGGTCTCGTGGCGCTGGAACCCGCATGGATCACTTCTAACCAGATCGAGGCGGCTCGTATCGCCATGACCCGTTACATCAAACGTGGCGGTCAGGTCTGGATCAAGATTTTCCCGGATAAGCCGATCACCGAAAAGCCGGCCGAGACCCGAATGGGTTCCGGTAAAGGCTCGCCCGAATACTGGGTGGCTGTCGTCAAACCGGGCAGAGTGCTGTTTGAAATGGGCGACGTTACCGAGGATATTGCACGTGAAGCTATGCGTCTGGCAGCTCACAAGCTCCCGATCAAGTGCAGCTTCGCTACTAAGGAACAGCTCAACAACGAAGTGGAGGGTTAAGCCGTGAAAGCATCTGAAATCAGAAATCTGTCGGTTGAAGAGCTCAACGCTAAGCTCGCCGACCTGAAAGACCAGCTCTTCAAGCTGCGCTTTCAGCACGCTGTCAACCAGCTTGACAACCCCCACAAGATCGCTGACGTGAAGAAGGACATCGCCCGCGTGATGACCGTCCTCAGCGAGAAGAACGCGTAAGGGGGTAAACGAAAATGGAAGAAACCCGCAACCTGAGAAAGACCAGAGTCGGTAAGGTCGTCTCCGACAAGATGGACAAGACCATCGTCGTCGCGATCGAGGACAGCTACAAGCACCCCGTCTTTGGCAAGATCATCAAACGCACGCTGAAGGTTCACGCACACGACGAAAACAACGAGTGCGGCATCGGCGACACCGTCAAGATCATGGAAACAAGACCGCTCTCCAAAACGAAGAGATGGCGCCTCGTCTCCATCATCGAGAAGGCGAAATAATTCCCACAAGGCTACGTCAAAGAGCGTACCGACAAGAAATTTTAAGGGAGGATTACAGCAGTGATTCAGACGCAGACGCTTATGAAAGTCGCTGACAACACCGGTGCCAAGGAAATGATGTGCATCCGCGTGCTCGGCGGCACTCGCAGACGTTACGCCAACATCGGCGACGTCGTTGTATGCGCTGTCAAGAAGGCCACTCCCGGCGGCGTCGTCAAAAAGGGCGACGTTGTCAAGGCCGTGGTCGTCAGAAGTGTTAAAGGTATTCACCGCGCTGACGGTTCCTACATCCGTTTCGATGAGAACGCAGCCGTCATTATCGGTGATGACAAGAACCCGAAGGGAACCCGTATTTTTGGGCCGGTCGCCCGCGAGCTTCGCGAGCATGACTACACCAAGATCCTTTCCCTCGCACCCGAAGTGCTCTGATCGGAGGTAACGAAAATGAAGAAAATTCATGTGAAGACGGGCGATACCGTCATCGTCGTTTCCGGTGACGACAAGGGCAAGACCGGCAAGGTTCTTGAGGTTTCCCAGAAGGAAGGCAAAGTCATCGTTGAAGGCGTCAACCTCGTTAAGAAGCACGTCAAACCCCGTCCTCCGAAGGAAGACGGCGGTATCCTGACTGTCGAGGGCGCTATGTACGCCAGCAAGGTCCAGCTTTACTGCGACAAGTGCAAGAAGGCGACCCGCGCTCAGCACAAGGTCAACGGCGACAAGAAAGTTCGCGTCTGCTGCAAATGCGGCGCAGAACTGTGAGGAGGTAACGTAAGATGGCAGCAAGACTGAAAGAAATGTACCTGAATGACGTTGCTCCCGCACTGATGAAGAAATTCCAGTACAAGAGCGTCATGCAGATCCCGAAGTTCGACAAGATCGTTGTCAACGTCGGCTGCGGCGATGCTAAGGAAAACGCGAAGGTCATCGACACCGTCATCGGCGAGGTTTCCACCATCACCGGTCAGAAGGCAGTCCCGACCTACGCACGCAAGTCCGTCGCGAACTTCAAGGTTCGTGAAGGCCAGAAGATCGGCGTCAAGGTCACGCTCCGCGGCGACAAGATGTACGAATTCATGGATCGTCTGTTCAACTTCGCTCTCCCGCGTGTTCGCGACTTCAAGGGCATCAATCCCGATGCTTTCGACGGCCGCGGCAACTACGCGCTGGGCCTCAAGGAACAGCTGATCTTCCCGGAGATCGAGTACGATAAGATCGACAAGATCCGCGGCATGGACATCGTGTTCGTCACCAGCGCCAACACCGACGAAGAAGCAAAAGAGCTGCTCACCCTGATGGGCGCTCCGTTTGCAAAGTGATTTTAGGGGGATACGAGAATGGCTAAACTTTCTATGAAGCTGAAACAGCAGAGACCGCAGAAGTTCTCCACGAGAGAATACAACCGCTGCAAGCTCTGCGGCCGTCCTCACGCTTATATGCGTAAATACGGCATCTGCCGTATCTGCTTCCGCGAGCTGGCCTACAAGGGCCAGATCCCGGGCGTGAAGAAGGCAAGCTGGTAATTCCCCGGCTTACCCCACCGCCGGGGGATCCCGGCAAAGTTCCGCACCGGAAGGAAAACGGCATGCCGTTTTTACCACCGGTGAGCGGCCGGACAGATGTCCGGCAGCAAGAAATTTTACTTGCATGACAGGAGGAAATGATTATGCAGATTTCAGACGTTATTGCCGATATGCTGACCCGCATCAGAAATGCGAACAACGTCAAGCACGAAACCGTTGACATTCCCGCTTCCAACCTCAAAAAGGCGATCGCGGACATCCTTCTCAAAGAAGGTTACATCAAGGGCGTGCAGGTCATCGAAGACGGCAAACAGGGTATCATCAGAATCACGCTGAAGTACGAACATGGCAAGCAGAAGGTCATTCACGGTCTCCGCCGCGTTTCCAAGCCCGGTCTCCGTATTTACTCCAACTGCGAAGAGATGCCGAAGGTCATGAACGGCCTCGGTATCGCCATCGTTTCCACTTCTAAGGGCATCATGACCGACAAAGAGGCGCGTCGTCAGAACGTTGGCGGCGAGATCCTCGCGTTTGTCTGGTAATGGGAAAGGAGAACTGACATGTCTAGAATCGGAAGAGCTCCTATCACCGTTCCGGCAGGTATTGACGTTAAGATCGAGGGCACCCTCATCACCGTCAAGGGCCCGAAGGGCACCCTTTCCTACACCTACAATCCTGCACTCACCGTCGAGCAGGACGGCGCGACCCTCACGGTCAAGCGTCCGAACGACGAGCAGGAAATGCGTGCCATTCACGGCCTCACCCGTACGCTCATCAGCAACATGATCGTCGGCGTGCAGACCGGCTACTCCAAGAAGCTGGAGATCGTCGGCGTCGGCTACAGAGCACAGAAGTCCGGTAAGACCCTGACGCTCAACCTCGGCCACTCCCACCCGATCGTTTTCCAGGAAGAGAACGGCATCACCTTCGACGTTCCGGACTCCAACACGGTCATCGTGAACGGTCCCGACAAGCAGGTTGTTGGTCAGATCGCGGCAGAGATCCGCTCCAAGAGACCGCCTGAACCGTACCTCGGCAAAGGCGTCAAGTACTCCGGCGAGCATATCCGCCGCAAAGCCGGTAAGACCGGTAAGTAAGGAAAGGAGACGTAAAGTATGGTCACCAAAAAGGATAAGAACGCACAGCGTCTTAAGAGACATACTCGTGTTCGTGCCAAGATTTCCGGCACCACCGAACGTCCCCGTCTCGCTGTTTACCGTTCCAACAAAAACATTTCCGCTCAGATCATCGACGACGTGAAGGGCATCACCCTTGTCGCCGCTTCCACCACCGAGGCCTCTTTCGAGGGCATCGGCTCCAACAAGGAAGCTGCCAAGAAGATCGGCCAGATCATCGCCGAAAGAGCAAAGGCAAAAGGCATCGAACAGGTCGTTTTCGACCGCGGCGGTTATATCTATCACGGACGTGTATCGGAACTGGCAGCAGGCGCTCGTGAAGCTGGTCTCAGCTTCTGACGCAGACTGACAGACGCCGGTTTGTACACTGTTTAATTCACAACAAAATTAAACATTCATAGGAGTTAAAAATGGCAAAAAGAGTTAATGCGGCTGATTTTCCGGAACTGGAAAATAAAATGGTCGCTCTGAACCGTGTATCCAAGACCGTCAAAGGCGGCCGCGTCGCGCGCTTCGCAGCTCTCATGGTTGTGGGCGACGGCAACGGCCACGTAGGCTACGGTCTCGGTAAAGCAGCCGAAGTTCCCGAAGCAGTTCGCAAGGGTGTTGAGGATGCCAAGAAAAATCTGATCGAGGTTTCCCTCAAGGAAACCACCATCCCGCACGAGGTCCTCGGCGAGTTCGGCGCAGGCAAAGTTCTGCTGAAGCCGGCTGCTCCCGGTACCGGTATCATCGCGGGCAAGACGGTCCGTGCCGTTTTGGAACTCGTCGGCATTAAGAACATCCGTTCGAAGTGCCTCCGTTCCAACAATGCAACCAACGTCGTCAAGGCAACGTTTGAAGCGCTGAAGCAGCTCCGCACCGCTGAGGAAGTGGCTGCCTCCCGCGGCATCGACGTTTCCGAACTGTAAGACAGGGGGATCGTACGATGGAAAAAGTAAAAGTTACTCTGACGAAGAGTCTGATTGCGGGTAAGCCCAATCAGAAAGCAACCGCTGAATCTCTCGGCCTCCGGAAGATCGGCGACAGCATCGAGCACGAAGCCGGTGCTGTGATCGACGGCAAGATCAAGGTGCTCTCTCACCTCGTCACCGTCGAGAAGCTGTGATTTCACAGCAGATAAAGAAAAGGAGGATAATACCATGAAGCTTAATGAACTTTCTCCTGCTGAGGGTTCTGCTAAATCGGCATGGCGCAAGGGCCGCGGCCCCGGTTCCGGCAACGGTAAGACCGGCGGCAAGGGCCACAAGGGCCAGAACGCCCGTTCCGGCGGCGGTGTCCGTCCCGGTTTCGAAGGCGGTCAGCTTCCGCTTTACAGAAAACTCCCGAAGAGAGGCTTCCACAACAAGTTTGCAACGACCTACGCAACGATCAACGTCGGCGCACTGAACCGTTTTGAAGACGGTGCAACTGTCAACCTTCAGGTCCTCATGGACGCCGGACTTGTCCGCAAGTCCCTCGACGGTCTCAAGGTCCTCGGCAACGGCGAGCTGACCAAGAAACTGAACGTTGAAGCCGCAGTCTTCTCCGCAAGCGCCAAAGAGAAAATCGAAGCGGCAGGCGGAAAGACTGAGGTGAAGTGACGTGTTCAAGACATTAGCCAATGCTTGGAAGATCGAAGATCTCCGCAAGAAGATCCTGTTCACGTTCCTCATCATCGTCCTGTACCGCATCGGCGCTAACATGCCGATCCCGTTCCTGAGCAGCACGCTGGAAAGCGTTCTGTCTTCGCAGGGCGGTTCCATTCTGTCCTACCTGAACATCCTCTCCGGCAGCGCCTTCTCGCAGGCAACTCTGTTTGCCCTGGGCGTCTCGCCGTACATCACCGCTCAGATCGTGCTGCAGCTGCTCTGCGTCGCGATCCCGAAGCTCGAGGAGCTCTCCAAGGACGAAGAAGGCCGCAAGAAGATCGAGAAGTACACGCGCTACGGCACGATCCTTCTCGCGATCATCACGAGTGCCGGTTACTACGCACTCCTGAAATCTTACAGTCTTCTGACGAACACCGGCGTTTTCGCCGCTGTCGTCATCATCACCTGCCACGTCGCCGGCTCTTCGCTGGTCATGTGGCTGGCTGAAAAGATCGACGCATACGGTATCGGCAACGGCGTCTCCATGATCCTGTTTGCCAACATCCTCGCACGCGGCGCTTCCGTGGTCCAGTCCTTCTGGGGCTACCTCACCGAAGGCACCGTGAAGGGTGTCCTCACCGCAGTCCTCGGTCTCGTTATCGGTCTTGCCATGATCTGGTTCATCGTGTTCATGAATGACAGCGAACGCCGTCTGCCCGTCCAGTATGCCAAGAAAGTCGTCGGCAGAAAGATGTACGGCGGTCAGAGCTCCACTCTGCCGATCAAGGTGAACAACACCGGCGTTATGCCGATCATCTTCGCAAGCTCGATCCTTTCCATCATCCCGACGATCGACCTTTTCGTCGAACAGAAGGAAGGCGGCTTCTGGGACCACATCTTCAGCTGGTTCAGTTCTGATCACTGGTTCTACGCCGTTTTGACGGTCGTTCTCATCATCCTGTTCGCTTTCTTCTACATCCAGATTTCTTTCAATCCGGTCGAAGTGGCAAACAACCTGAAAAAGAACGGCGGCTTCATCCCCGGCATTCGTCCCGGCAAGCCCACGTCCGACTACATCACGAAGATTCTTTACAGAATCACCCTCATCGGTGCTCTGTGCCTCGCCGTGATCGCCGTCGTGCCGCTGCTGATCAACGTTTGCTCGGGTGGCTCCATGAGCGGTATCGCATTCGGCGGTACTTCGATCATCATCGTTGTCGGTGTCATCCTTGAGACCGTCCGCGAGATCGAGGCCCAGATGACGATGCGCCACTACAAGGGCTTCCTTGACTAATCAAAACAAACCGGAGGATCTCCCCTCGGGGAGATCCTCGGAAAGGTTTTCTATGAACCGTGCTATTAAACTGATCCTCCTGGGCGCGCCCGGAGCGGGAAAGGGCACTCAGGCGGAGATCATCTCCAAAAAGTACGCTATCCCCGCGATTTCCACCGGCGCGATCATCCGGAGCGCGATCGCGAACGGGACGGAGCTCGGCAAGGCCGCTGCCTCCTACATCGAACGCGGTGAGCTCGTGCCGGACGCCGTGGTGATCGACATCATCAAGGAACGTCTTGCGGCCCCGGATTGCCGGAACGGATTCATCCTCGACGGCTTCCCCCGCACCGTGCCGCAGGCACAGGCGCTCGAAGATATGGGTGTCGAGATCACGGACGTCATCAGCATCGAAGTCCCCGACGAAACGATCATGACGCGTATGAGCGGCCGGCGCGTGTGCGAAGTGTGCGGCGCCACCTACCATACCATCTACAATCCCTCCCCGCGCGGCGGCCTTTGCGGCGTCTGCGGCGGACAGCTCACCGTCCGGAAAGACGACAAGCCGGAGGTCGTTTCGGAACGTCTCGCGGTCTATCACCGCCAGACAGAGCCGCTGAAAGCGTATTACGCAGACAAAGACATTCTTAAAATCGTCGTCGGCCAGGAAAAACTGGAAGACACGACAGCGCTGACCGCAAAAGCCCTCGAGGGCTGAAACGGCGGCAAACGGAAGGACAGACAATGATTTTTGTAAAGAATTCCGATCAGATCAAACAAATGAAACTGGCCGGCAGAATCACCGGTGAGGCGCTCGCGCTCGGCGGCGAGATGGTCCGCGAGGGCATCTCCACCTACGAGATCGACGAGAAGATCCGCCGCTACATTGAAAAATGCGGCGCCAGACCTTCGTTCCTCCACTACGGCGGATTCCCTGCCAGTGCCTGCATCAGCATCAACGACGAAGTCATCCACGGCATCCCGTCCAGACGGCGGATCCTGCACGAGGGCGACATCGTCAAGATCGACGTGGGCGCATTTATCGGCGGTTTCCACGGCGACTCTGCCAACACGTTTCCTGTCGGCAAGGTCTCCGAGGAGGCGCTCCGCCTCATCGAAGTGACGAAAGAAAGCTTCGAGCGCGGCGTGGCGGCTGCCGCTGTGGAGGGTGCACGTCTCGGCGACGTCGGCGCGGCCATTGACGGTCACGTCCGTTCGTTCGGGTACAGCACGGTGAAGAAGTACGTCGGACACGGCGTCGGTCACGACCTCCACGAAGAGCCGAACGTACCGAACTACGGGACGCCCGGCAGAGGTATCCGCCTCTGCCGCGGCATGGTCATCGCGATCGAACCGATGGTCAACGTCGGGACCGCGAGCGTCCTGGAACAGCCCGACGGCTGGACGGTACTGACGGCGGATGGGTCTCTGTCAGCCCATTATGAGCACACCGTCGCGCTGACGGAAGACGGACCGCTCCTTCTGACGAAAATCTGATGGAACGGAACGGAAGCGCGATCTGCCCCGGCAGCATCGTCCTTTCCCTCAGGGGACGGGACGGCAAACGCCGGTTTGTCATCACGGGTATCCCGGAAGACGGTAAGGAAGTCGGTTATGTGCTGATAGCCGACGGACGGCTGCACCGCCTCGACAAACCGAAACGAAAGAACCTGCGCCATCTCCGCGTCCTCGTCACTGGGACGGAGGAGACCGCACGGCTGCTGCGCGAGGGCCGGATCACAGACAGTGAGCTCGCTGCTTTGCTGGAACAAGTTGCCCCTGATAAGCACACATCCCAACCGGAAGGAGGAGATTATTCTGGCAAAAGATGATGTCATTGAATTTGAAGGCGTTGTCGTTGAGGCGTTGCCGAACGCGACCTTCAAACTAAAGCCTCCCAACGATATGACCGTTACCGCACACATCTCCGGTAAGCTCCGCATGGCCTATATCAAGCTTCTGCCCGGCGACAAGGTCACGGTGGAGGTCTCCATCTACGACCCGACCAAGGGACGGATCACATGGCGTTCCAAATAAGGAACAAACTAATGAAAGGTGGTTTGACTCATGAAAGTAAAACCTTCTGTCAAAAAAATCTGCGATAAGTGCAAGATCATCAAACGCCACGGCAAAGTGATGGTCATTTGCGAAAATCCGAAACACAAGCAGAGACAGGGCTGATCCCTCCTCTGTAACTAAACCGTAAAACGAGGTGAAAGAAACACATGGCACGTATTTCCGGTGTTGATATCCCCAACCAGAAGCGCGTTGAAGTCGCCCTGACCTATATCTACGGTATCGGTCCGAAGAGCGCCCGCGACATCCTGGCGAAGACGAACGTGAATCCCGATACCCGTGCGAAGGATCTGACCGATGACGAGATCGCTCGCCTCCGTGATGAGATCGAAAACCACTACACCGTGGAAGGCGAACTCCGTCGCGAAGTCGGCATGAACATCAAGCGCCTGGTCGAGATCAACTGCTACCGCGGCATCCGCCACAGAAAAGGCCTGCCGGTTCGCGGTCAGCGCACCAAGACCAATGCCAGAACCAGAAAGGGTCCGGCAAAGACCATCGCTAATAAGAAGAAGTAAGGAGAGTAAAAATGGCTAAACCTGCTGCAAACAAAAAGGTAGTCAGAAAGCGCCGTGAGCGCAAGAACGTCGAGGCCGGCGTTGCGCATATCCGCTCTACCTTCAACAACACCATCGTAACGATCACCGATATGCAGGGCAACGCTGTGTCCTGGGCTTCCGCGGGCGAGATGGGCTTCAAGGGCTCCAGAAAGTCTACCCCCTATGCTGCACAGCTTACCGCTGAGACGGCTGCCAAGATCGCTGTCGATCAGGGCATGAAGACCGTCGAGGTTTACGTGAGAGGTCCCGGCGGCGGCCGTGAGTCCGCTATCCGCGCACTCGCTACTGTCGGCCTGAACATCACGGTCATCCGTGACGTTACGCCTATTCCCCACAACGGCTGCCGCCCTCCGAAGCGCAGACGTGTTTAATCCAGAAGGAGGAAGATAGCTATGGCAAGATATACTGGTCCTTCCTGCAAACTTTGCAGACGTGAAGGCAAAAAGCTGTTCCTCAAGGGCGATCGCTGCCTGTCCGATAAGTGCGCAGTCGCAAGACGCGCTACCGTTCCGGGTCAGCACGGCGCCGGCCGCAAGACCGTCAAAGAGTACGGCATGCAGCTTCGTGAGAAGCAGACCGCTCGCCGCTACTATGGCGTCCAGGAGAAGCAGTTCCATCATTACTACGAAGTCGCTGACAGCCGCGAAGGCATTGCCGGTGAAAACCTTCTCTCCATCCTTGAGAGACGTCTTGATAACGTAGTTTACAGAATGGGTATGGCGGCCAGCCGCAAGGAAGCCCGTCAGCTCGTTCGTCACGCTCATTTCCTGCTGAACGGCAAGAAAGTCGACATTCCTTCCATCATCGTGAAGGTCGGCGACGTCATCACCGTCCGCGAGAAGAGCATGGCTTCCGAGAAGATCAAGGCGCTTGTTGAGACCATCGAGGGGGTTGCTGTTCCGAAGTGGATCGATATGGACAAGAAGAACATCACGGCTAAGATCGTTGCTCTTCCTGAGAGAGACGACGTTGATTTCCCGTTCGAAGAACAGCTCATCATCGAGCTTTATTCGAAGTAATAACCTGCCGGTTCGTGCGGCAGGTGTTCCTGCGGCATGAGCTGCCACAGCGTCCCGGTGATGCTGTGGGCCGCACGCCCGCGTGGCTACGCGGCATTTATGGCGTTTGTTTGAATAAAAAACGGAGGGTTATTATTGTATGATTGAAATCGAAAAGCCGAATATTTCCACCACCAACCTGACAGAAGACGGCAAGAGCGGCAAGTTCATCGTCGAGCCTCTCGAAAGAGGCTACGGCATGACGCTTGGCAACTCGCTCCGCCGCGTCCTGCTCAGCTCGCTGCCCGGCGTCGCCGTCACTTCGATCAAGATCGACGGCGTGCTGCACGAGATCTCGACGATCCCCGGCGTCAAGGAAGACGTCACCGAGATTGTCCTGAACGTGAAGGGCATCGTGGCGAAACTGCACGGCGCAGCTCCCAAGACGGTCGTGATCGACATGATGGGCGCCTGCGACGTGAAGGCGGGCGATATCAAGCAGGATTCCGACATTGAGATTCTCAATCCGGAACTGCATATCGCAACTGTCAGCGAGAATACCCGCTTCTACATGGAACTGACCTTCGACAGCGGCCGCGGTTACGTGTCGCAGGAGAAGAACAAGCAGATCTACACGCAGGAGAATCAGGGCGCATCCGCCCCGCTCGGTACGATTTTTACCGATTCGATCTACACGCCGGTTTACAATGTAAACTACACGGTCGAGAACACGCGTGTCGGCAACATCACCGACTACGACAAGCTGACGCTTGAAGTGCTCACCAACGGCGTTATCTCCGCGAAGGAAGCGATTTCTCTTGGCGCCAAGATACTCAACGAACATCTCAATTTGTTCGTCGATCTGAGCGACGAAACAAAGCATATGGACATTATGGTCGAAAGCAAAGAGACCGTAAAGGAAAAAGTCCTTGAGATGACCATTGAGGAGCTTGACATGTCCGTCCGCAGCTTCAACTGCTTGAAGCGCGCCGGCATTGATACGGTGGAAGATCTGATCAACCGTACTGAGGCTGAGATGATCAAAGTCAGAAACCTCGGCAAGAAATCACTCGAAGAAGTGGTTCAGAAACTCCATTCCCTTGGGCTCGATCTCAAGAAGGAAGAAGAGTAAGCCGGCACCTAAAAACGTTAAGCTAAAGGAGGACATCAAGACATGCCCGGTAACAGAAAACTCGGCAGAAAGAGCCAGCATAGAAACGCTATGCTTCGCGGTATGGTCACCTATCTCCTGGAGAACGGTTCCATCGAGACCACGCTGACCCGCGCGAAAGAAGTCCGCTCTATCACCGAAAAGATGATTACTCTTGGCAAGGACAACACGCTTGCCAACCGTCGTAATGCTATGGCCTACATCACGAAAGAGGATGTGGTCTCCAAGCTGTTCAGCACGATCTCCCCGAAGTACGCCTCCATGAACGGTGGCTACACGGCGATCTACAAGCTCGGCCCGCGCCGCGGCGACGCTGCTGAAATGGCGCTGATCAAACTGATCGACGCTGACGAGAAAACGAAATAATCAAAAAACGGCTCCCGGAAGGGAGCCGCTTTTTTGCGGATTTGCGGAGGTGCGCACACCAAAATATCGAAAATGTTTAAGTTTTCGGGGTCAAGGGGTGCTTTTGCAAAAGCCCCCCTGGCGCATCCCCGTCCCCCATAGGCAGGCGAGATTGATGACAGGCATGAGCGAGATGATGG